>CAYLVL010000417.1:0-2515 GCA_964387135.1 uncultured Planctomycetota bacterium | reverse complement strand
CGCCGACGCGGTGAGACGTGTGGAGAAGATCGTCGTCGGCGAGGCGGGATGGGATCGGCGCGAAGCGGAGGCGGAGCGGATGTTTCTCGCGGGAGTCGAGGCAGTCAATCAGGCTGATCCGGACGATCTGGAATACGCCGAGAACATCTTTCGCTCGCTTATCCTCGACCGGCCGTACGATGTCGCCAGCCGTAACATGCTCGGGCTCACTCTCGTGAAGCGGGGACGTCTGGACGAGGCCGAGCGGGAGTTCGCGCGGGTTGTCGACGAGGAACCGGGATTTTCGGACGCATGGTATAATCTCGGCATGCTTCACCGGGCGCAGGGACGCCTGGAGGAGGCCCTTCAGGATTTCGAGTTCGCCTACGCGTCGAGCTCGCTCGAAACGTTCAGGGGCATTACACAGCGACAGATCGCCGATGTGCGCCGGATGCTGTCGTCCGAGGCCCCGTTGAATCCCCGGCCCGATGCGCAAGTGCCTTCCGAGCCGGACATCGCGCTGCCCTGCCCCGATGAAGCTCCGGTCGAGACCGATGTACCCGACGAATAAACTTCATCCCTTCGTTCGATACCCCCTCGCGATCGCGTCGGCGATCTTCTGGGCACTGTTTTTCCTTGCCCTCATGGTCGGCGCTTTGAAAATCGGCGAATGGATGATGAGGTAGCGCTTTCCCTGGAACTGAACCTGCTGACAGCGGGATGTGTACCGCCGGAATCTTGGGCATGTTGAAAAAGTCATTTATTTGTGAGGCAGATTTTGCAGTCTGCCCCCACAGCAGATTACCCACTTTTTCAACAGCCACTTGAAAGCCCGCGCTCCTTGTGACGCTGCATTGCCATGCGGCGCTACGATGTCCCACATCACAGATACGAGTCTGCCGATCACTTTTCCGGATTGATTGTCGGCAACACTCCCCGGTCGTCGCTTGGATACAGCGACACCTCAAACAGCCTGTTCCATGGAAGCTCTATGCGGAACCGTGTATGCTCCGATGTGTCGACAATCCTGAGCGGCACGGAAAACGGCTCCTCGAGCGCGCTCCAGCGTTCGAGAAGCCTCATGGTGATCGACTCCGCGATCGATTGCGCCTGCTCCTCGGTCAGATCGCAAGGATAATAGCCCGCTTCTCTCGCGACGCCGGTCATCTCCGATCTGATAAGCCTTTGATAGAGGTAGTCGTCGAGCAGTCGCGCCCAGAGGAACGTCTCGGTCGCCGCGCGCACGCCTTCCGGATCGGCCGTGTGCTCGTACGCGAAATCGGTCGCAGCCCACAGCGCGAGCGCCGATCCGAGAGTGTTGGACGAAGTGTTCCACCCGAGGTAGCCTATGAGTCCCGAAGGTGCGCCGTCACGCCATGAATCGATCAGGGCCGGATCGCCGCCGTTGGGCAACGCGATATCCGCCACGATCACCGTCCTGTCGCCGAGTGTTTCGGCCGTGTCTCGAATCTGAGCGGGATCGGCGGCGGTGTGTAGCCAGATGACCGGTCGCCATGCTTCGTAAAGATCGAGCCTGGGTGAGATGCGAACGCCCAGCCAGTCGCACATGATAAGGAAATTCTCGATTGCGACACCGGACTCGAACGGCTGCACATCGAGAAGCCCGCCGGGATCGCTGAATACGACCGCGCACGAGATCGGGGCATCCTCCTGACGTTCCCTCAGCGCGCGTGCCAGGAGCAGCATCATGCCTTCGTCGGTGCCGTCGAATACATGGTTCGAAAACTCGCTGAATATCCGCTTAAGGCCGTCGGAGAGAGGCCCGGGACGGTTATCGTCGAAGGTGATGAGCAGTCGATCCGGATCGTACCGGGCTCTCTCAAGAAAATCGATCCAGCCCCGGATACGGTCGCAATATGATGCGACGGTTTCATCGGTGAAGTAGATATCGCCTGTTTCTATCGCCGCAAGTACGGTTCTCTGAAGCTCGGGTGATTCGAGCGAGACACGGATTTCGCTATAGCGCTGCGCGAGTTGCTGGTCGCTGACCGTCGGCTCGACCCGTGGCACGGCGAAATGGAAAAGCGCGTCGGGACGGACGTCGGGCGGATCGAGCGTCCACGGGTCTGCCGTACGTGATCCGACAAGCGATCCGGCTGCCGCCGCGTTGAGGGAGACAAGATCTGCGGTCGACGCAGCTTCGGGATCGAATCGGACAACAAGGTCGATACCGGCGACCGCCGCGATCTGCTTGAGGAGAAGGTTGTTGGGCGGACGATTGTCGAGCGTAAGGATGGAGATGCTGACCGGCTCGGTCGCGCCGGAGGGCAGGGGAAGCAGAAGGAGCGCAAAAATGAAGAGCGCAAGGGGTTTTGCACATCGCCGGGTGATTCGTTTCATGACCCACTCGCTCACTTGCCCACGCAGAATCTCGAAAAGATCTCATCAAGATCGACCGCGCCGATATCATCCCCGAGGATTCTCCCCAGCGCCCTGTCCGCGCCCCAGAGTTCGGTCGCGGCGACGTCCTGCGGCAGATCGCTTTCCAATCCCTCACGGATATTCCCGACAATCC
>CAYLVL010000416.1:0-2537 GCA_964387135.1 uncultured Planctomycetota bacterium | reverse complement strand
GAATCTCCATGTACTCCATGCCCAGACATCGCATGACGAACTCGCCCGCCCTGCTTCCCGCATGTACAGAGTGAGTGTGGCTGTCGATCAAACCCGGCGTCACAATCGCCCCGCCCGCGTTGCGCCACCTGACATCCCGATCCCCAACCGCTTTCTCAACTACCTCTGGAGTCCCGACTGCGAAAATCTTTCCGTTCCCGTCCCATGCGATCGCGCCGGGCGATACCGCCGCCGTATCCGCAAGCATCTCCCGACGTCGCGGCCCGCCCGCAAATGTGTGCAGCGTGCCGATATTCGTCAGTACCTGAAGGGTGCCCGTTTTCATCGCCTGTAACCGCTCCTTCCCGCGAATTGCTCATATCAACACCGGGTGATAGAATTACCTTGCTGATTTGCACCCGGAATCGCGATTATAATCCAGTATACACGCGGCCGCACGGAATGAAGCTCTCCGTCATCATCCCCGTCTACAACGAGGAGTCGACCATCGGCGAACTCCTCGAAAAGGTGCTTGCCGTAGACATCCCGAAAGAGGTCATAGTCGTGGACGACGGCTCCCGCGATTCCACCATCGACATCGTCCGAGAGAAAGCCGCGGCTTCCGATCAGATCATCAAGGTCCACTCGAACGAGGTGAATGTCGGCAAGGGCGCCGCGATACGTCGCGGCCTGCTGCATGTCACCGGCGACGTGGTTCTCATCCAGGACGCCGACCTCGAGCTCGATCCGAAGGAATATCACCTCATGCTCGCGCCTTTCAAGTCGGGGGTGGCCGATGTGGTGTACGGCTCCCGCTTCAGGGACAAGGGTTATTTCATGTACTACAGGAACGTCCCGTTTCTGAGCAGGCTGGTCAACTGGATGCTCGCGACGACGGTCAACCTGTTCTGGCCGAGAGCGCACATCACCGACGAGGCGACCGCCTACAAGGCTTTCCGGGCCGAGTTGGTGAAGTCGCTTCCGCTGAAATGCAACGGGTTCGAGTTCTGTCCGGAGGTCACCGCGCGCATTCTGAACCGTGGAATCAGGATTCGGGAGGTCTCGATCACCTACCATCCCCGCACAACCGCCGAGGGTAAGAAGGTGACGTGGAAAGACGGCGTGAAAGCCTTCTGGACGCTGTTCAAGTATCGGTTTTTGGAAAGGGAGAGGACCGTTCCATCCAAGTAGCCGTCAATCCCCAATCCACCTCCCGGGAGTGAGGTCAAAAATGTGGCATGCGCAGGATACAGATGCCACATTTCCGGGTTACGCGTTTTGGTTGAAGGGATACCCTACGTCACCAGGCGCCAGCCGCCGAATTCCTTCGTCGTGCGACCTTCTGTGGCCAGGTCGTAGAGCATGTTCGAGAGGTCGATCAGGAGGTCTTTCTTTTCGAGTTCCACGAGCCATCTTGCGGGAATCGCCTGCGCGCCGTTGAATGCTCCCGCGAGCGATCCGGTCATCGCCGCGATCGTGTCCGCGTCGCCGCCCGCGTTCACCGCGCAAAGCAGCGCCGACTCGACATCGTACGGGTGCACGAGGAAGCAGTACAGCGCGGCGGGCAGGCTCTGTAGGATGAACTTGCCCGTGCCCATCTTCACTACTTCCTTGATGTCCTCCTCGAGGAAAACGCTGCGGTCGAAGTGGGTGATCTCCTTCGCGCCGCCGGGCACGACAAACGCGATATCCTCGACATTCTGCCCTTCCAGCCTTGGGATGAGATCGTCGATCACATCCGCCACCTGCCCGTTGAGCTCCCTCGCGGCAGTCGCCAGGGCTTTCGTGAATTCCAGCGGCTTGAAGTTCTCATAGTCCGCAACAAGAAGCTGGCTGATCGCGATCGCGTGCACCTGCGCTCCGGCGATGGCGAGCGGATCAAGATGGGTCGGCACCGAGCTGTCGGCGCAGTCGCGCAGGAGAACCTCTTGCGGACGCTTGCAGTGGAACAACGCCAGCGGAGCTATTCTGACCGCCGCGGAATTCCCAGCCGAGAATTCCCCGCTTCGCTTCCAGTACGTGCCCTTGTACAACCTGCGCGCGGCAAGGCTGATGGTCTGTCCCGCTCCTCGACCTGACTCCTGCCCCTCGTCGATACGTCGCTGCCATTCGCCGATCAAGTAGGCGAAGTGCGACGGATCGAAGTGCTCGTTCTCGATGATGCTCTCCGCGAGGAGGATCGTAAGCTGCGTGTCGTCGGTGATAATTCCGCGACCGAGGATGGTGGTCTGGTAGTCCCTGATGAAGCCGAGGCTCGACTTGATCGTGTCATGGCTCCATTCCTCGACCGGCGCGCCGAGCGCGTCGCCGCACGCCAAGCCGAGCAGGCAGCCCACGAATCGGTCGAGCATCTTGGGTTTTGAGCGGTGTTTCCCCATCAGGTTCGCAGCGTTTCGTTCCAGTCCTTAATACTATCCCACGAAGCGCGATTAGTCACCCCTGTTGAGGGGATTGGAGGGGAAGATGCCCGTCGGGCGGCTGGAAGCCTGTGTTCCTGCCGGCTGGAAGCCTGTGTTCCTGCCGACTGGAAGCCTGTGTTCCTGCCGGCTGGAAGCCTG
>CAYLVL010000415.1:0-2552 GCA_964387135.1 uncultured Planctomycetota bacterium | reverse complement strand
CTCTTGTTCAGGTGCGGGTGCGGCCTGCTCAGGTGATGAATCCCCAAGCGTTTTGCCCGGAGGAGTCGATGCAGCAGCCGGCACTTCGGCATTTGGTGAAGGTTCAGCGGAAGGCGCGGCGGATGACAAGTCCGCGGGTAATCCCGGGGCAGGAACGGCATCGGGGACTGTCTGCGGCGGAGCGGTTGTCATGGGAGGAGGTGCGCCGGGCTGGGTGGATGCCGGCGCGGACTGCTGCGGCTGCTGTCCTTCGATCGCCGGGGCGGTCTGACCGGGCGTCCCCGGGAAAATCCGGGCCGCTTCCGCTTCGACCGACTGTGCCGTTGATAGACTTACAGCGCCGGCAATTGTCCTGAGAGTGGCGGCAAGCTGGGGGACCGACTCCTCGACCGATGCATCCGCGACAGGCATCGACGCGACCATCGGTCTGAGGAAGCTGACCAGAGACTGAATGGACTGCACGAGTTCCTTTGCCGCGGCAGGAGCCGAGACCGACAATTCGGCAACAGCCTCACGTATCGCCTCCATTGCCTGATGAAGCGCGACCCGCATGGTGGGGACTCTCGCCGCGAAGCTGTCCGGCTGTATGAAGCCCTCCGCGACGGCAGCCCGGATCACCCGCACGGCCGGTTTGGGAATGGAGAACCAGTCAAACGGCTCAATCAGCTTCGTCAGCGCTGTCGATTGAGGTGCCCCGGCGGATTCTGGGATACCCGGGTCCATTCTCTGAATAACCTCGGTCGACCACTCCGCCCGATCCGGCATTGCCCGCGACGACCCGCCGCTCGACTCCGTCGGAGCAGGGAGCTCTACATCGATCAGTCGGAGAATGAACGACTCCTCCGTGACCCTGACCACCTCCAGGATCACTTTCGTGCCTTCGGGAATGGATTTCGAGAGAGCGGCTTCGATGAGATGGCTGCCGAGGGCGATTTTGGCGATGCCGCCGGTATCGCGAGATGCGCCTCCGGCAGAAGCATAGGAATCCATCCGGAATACCCGTCCGCGCAGGACCTGCCCCTGGATGATATTCAGGCGTCTGAGGGCCTTACCGTCGTTCGGCGAGAGCCGTAGAAGCTCCATGCGGGTGTAACCTTCAGCGGGCATGGTGGGGTGATTCCATTTTATCATGAAACGAGGAATGTGCCGTCTTTGAATGCGCCCTCCCTTACGGTCGGGCTTCTGCGGCGGGGATATACGAGAAATGGGAGGGTTAGTCGGGCCAGGGGAGGTCGGGACGGCAGTCGCGGTAGACCTTAACCGTTGCCTCCATCTGCTTGTCGATCGTGAGGTCCGTCAGGATGGTGGCTGAAATAGCGGAAACAGCTCTGCGAGCGGCGTCCAGATCGGAAAGCACATCGATGAGGCGCTCGCTGAGAGCTTTCGGGTCACCTGGTGGTACGAGGAACCGGCGGTACTCGTCGCCGAGGAATTCCGCCGCCCCGCATCCTTCTGTAGTTACGACCGGGCAGCCGAACACGATGGACTCTATCACGACTCTGCCAAACGGCTCAGGGAGTCTGGACGGGGCCGCGACCACGTCTGCGGCCTTATAGATGCTGGAGACATCCTCGCGATGTCCTGCGAACCTGACCAACTGGCCAAGTCCAAGGGACTTGATCATCTCTTTCAGCTTGCGCACGTACCTCCGTCGCCTGCCGAGCGAGCTTCCGACGAGAAAGCAGAACGGCCTGGGGTCGGGCATAAGGCTGATCGCCTCGATGAGATCGTCCCAGCCCTTTGTGTGAGTCAGGCGCCCAATCCCGACAACCAGCTTCCCGTCGGGCGGGATGCCCCATTCTCTGCGGATCAGCTCCCGCGCGTCGGGATCCGGCTCGGGAAACTCGTCCGCGGCGAATCCCCTGGGAATAACCACGGTGGTGCAGGGACTTGCGCCGAGTCTGGTGACCATGTAAACGCGTATCGCTCCCGAAACCGCGATGATCCTGTCCCCCATCCGCATGACGTTGGAGTAGAAGTAAGGCTCGTAGTAGCCCTGCGCCTCGATAATCAGCGGCGGCTCGTGACGGCCACCCCGTCGGGTGGCGTAATGAGCCGACCATGCAGGCGCGCGAGAATGGGCACACACAAGATGAATGCCCTCATCCCGGATGATTCTCCTGAGGGCGAGGCAGCAGGCGCCTATGTGAAAGGGATTCTTGTAATTGACGGGCAGTCTGAAGTGTGGAACTTGGTGCCTGCTGAGCCGATCGAGCCAGAATCCGCCGGCGCTGACAACCCCGGCACCAATGCCGTGCTTCTGGAGCCAGATCGCTTTCTCTACCACGCCGCGCTCCAGCCCGCCCTCCTTGAGTTCGGGAAGGAGATGAAGCGTGCGAATGGGGAATCTGTCCCGCATCGAGCGTATTTTACCTTATTACCACGAGTATTCACCCATAAAAAAGCCCCCGATTTTCGGGGGCTTGCTTTTTCCTATTTTCCTAATGGATGGACGCTCCTGGAGCGGACACCCGGGAGGCCAAGGCTACCAGTCCGTGGGCGTCTGCCAATACTCGACCGAGTCGTCGTCGGGCATGACCAGGTTGCGCACC
>CAYLVL010000414.1:0-2565 GCA_964387135.1 uncultured Planctomycetota bacterium | reverse complement strand
ATGTCATTATTGATTTTCCGGCTGTTCTGTGGTATAAGAAGGAGGCGGGCGGTGAGATTCGATATCAAGGATAACAAGCTTGAAGCGCTTTATTTCGAGGCGAAGCGAATCAAGAAGTACATCGCGCTGGAAGAAGAGATCATTACCGTGATCGATGATATCGCGGCAGCTACTGATGAGCGTGAGCTGTACGCGCTGAAAGGACTGCATTTTGAGAAGCTCTCGGGGAAGCGCAAGGGCCTGCATTCATTACGACTCAACGATCAGTTCCGTTTGATTGTCAGTCTCGAAAGAGACGAAAGTGGCAAGTGGGTGCTAGTACACGGGATCGAAGACTATCACAAAGGGTGACTGCAAATGATGACCAAGAGGATGCCGGCGCGAGTAATGCCTCCGGGACGGACTATCACCAGGGAACTCGAGGCTCGCGGCTGGACTCAGAAGGACCTGGCCGCGATCATGGGTCGCCCGGAGCAGGCGATCAGCCAGATCATTAACGGAGAGAAGGAGATCACTCCCGAGACCGCAATCGAGCTTTCGAAGGCTTTCGGCACGTCCGCGCAGTTCTGGAACAACCTGGAGGCGAACTATCGGTTATGGCTCGCAGCCAAAGACAAGAAGCCCAAGTCGATCGAGCGCAGGGCGCGTTTGTATTCGGTGGCGCCGGTAGCCGAGATGAAAAGGAAGAACTGGCTTCCCAAAGTGAATGATATCGACAAGATCGAGCGGGCATACCTCGAACTGATGGACATCAAGTCGATGGACGAAAAGCCGATGTGCGCGCTGAACAGAAGGAAAAGCCCCGTCAAGGACGCGGATGTACGCAGTCAGATCATCTGGGTCAAGCGTGTTGAGTCGCTTGTGCGAAACCAGCGTGTGGACAGGTTTGATGTCAACTCCCTGAGAAAGTCGATTCCAGAGCTTCTCGAGTACTCGACGAGAGTCAAAGATGCCGCTGAAGTGCCGGCTTTCCTGATGAGACTCGGAATACACTTCGCTCTTGTGCCGCATCTTGAGAGGACTTACCTGGATGGCGCAGTGTTCCGGCTGAACAGCAAGCCGGTAGTAGCTCTGACGCTTCGCTACGACAGGATCGATTCGTTCTGGTTCACGCTGATGCACGAGCTTGCGCATCTTGTCGCAGGTCACGAGGGCATTATTCTGGACGCAATCTATGCACAGGACCGCATAGTGGGCAGGAAGGAGAGAGAGGCCGACAAGATAGCGCAGGACTGGCTCGTCGACCCCGATGCGTACCGGGATTTCGTGAACAGCACCAGGCCGTACTTCTCGGCAAAGAGAATCCGTCAGTTTGCCGAGGGAATAGAACGCCATCCTGCTATCGTTCTGGGACGACTTCAGTTCGATGGCGAGGTTGGCTGGAACAATCTGCAGAAACTCCGCGAGAAGGTCAAACCTGCTGTCATGGACTACTTCGACAAACCGATTACGGCATAGCATGGGTGAGCCGCCTTTGAGGTTCCGGTCAGTAAAAACCGCGCTTCCCCTGCAATGATTGCATCGGGCGTGTAGAATAGGGGAGAAATTCACACGAATCACCGGCGGGAGGAGAGACCGATGGGCTATTTCCATGTCGTGTGGGGGATTCTGGCGGTAGTGGGGGCGATGCTGTCCTTCATACCGAATCTTGCGATGCTGACCTGGATCGTCTACCCGTTCGCGGCGGTCGGCCTGATGTTCGCATGGTTCGCGCTGGAGAATCAGTCGATACGCGCCCATGCGTTCACCGGCTTCATCCTCGACATCGTCGCCGTAGTGATCGCCCTCATCCACACACTCCTGATTTTCATCCTCGGCTGGCCTGTCTACTGATCGTCTTCTTACCGAAGGGCGGGCCGACCCCTGAAACTCAACTTATCTGTTTGAAGAAGCCTTGATCTCACTCAAGGAAAATTGGTGTTACGGCGGCGCTCCCCATTAACCCCTATTAGCCAAGAAGTGAACGCCTGCTTCGAAACTATGGGTGAACATCTATCTTCAGACCGGTGCCGTTTGAGCGTCGGCATGTAGGTGCCTTGGCAGTTGGGCTTTCCTGCATCATCAAGTCTGTACGTTCCTTCTTGAATCGGTGTTCGGATGCATTTCGCTTTTATGTCGGGTCCTAAAGGAGGGGAAAAGCTTGAGGGTACATGCGAAGGTGACAATCTGGCTGGGAGTGATTGCCTTCGCCTTCTGGGTACTCAGCTCGGCTGCTCTGTACCGCTATCTCAGCATGCGGGCCTTGATCGATGCCGAGAGCAGGTGCCGGATGATCGTCTCGCAGGTCGACGCCGCGCAGAGGTATGTCAGGGAGGAGCTCAGGCCGGTGATGTACGACATCGTGGGCGAGGAGGATTTCCATCCTGAGGGCATGTCCACGACCTTCATCTCCCGCAACATAATCGAGCGTTTCCAGGAGGATTACCCGGGCTACTATTTCAAGTTCGCCACCACCAATCCGCGAAACGAGCTGAACCGTGCGTGCGATCTGGAAGCACGGATAATCGAGCGGTTCGAGAGCGATCCGGAGATTCAATTCACTTCTCGAAGAAACCGCATCGGCGG
>CAYLVL010000413.1:0-2576 GCA_964387135.1 uncultured Planctomycetota bacterium | reverse complement strand
ACAACCTGGATCGGCTTCATGAAGGAATCAAGCAGCATATCACCAACCTTGAATCGGTCCGGACGATTGTCGAGGAGGAAGGCTACAGCCTGAGCCTGCCGTTCAACGTGCTTGACGGCACGCAGAAGGTTACGCTGATGTTCGACGCCGATGACTACCATCTGATGCTCGACTACTTCAAGCTTCTCGACGTGCTGCTTTCGTATGTCGATGCTTACGATCATCACCTGACATACCTGATCCCGACGGATGCCCCGGAGGATGCGGACGGGGATACGGTTCTCAGCCCGAGCGAGTATCTTCCCGGCGCGCCGTTCGGAACTCTCACCGGCGAGGGCAGGTCGAGCCTCAGCGCGTTGCTGGGCGATCTGGTGACCGTGTTGACGAAGCTCGGCAGCGATATGCGGCCGCTTCTCGACGCGGCGCTTGAGGTCCAGGCGGGGGATGTTGAATCCAAGGAGGTGTTCTACCTGTCGAGCTTCCATCGAAACTATGTTCCGATAGGTGAATGGAACAAGCTCGTACAGGACATAGGTGAGAAATCGTCCACCGGGACGGCGATCAAGCTGGCGTCCGGATCGGGCATCGCCGAAGTGGTCGTTGTTTTTGACGCCCTGTTCAGCAACCCGATCGAGGACATCCGCGACTATCTTCCCAGCTACGATCTCATGAGCCGGGTAGTAATCACGGACGACGAGGGTAACTGGGTAAGCGATCCCACGTTCAACGGTTTCTTCTCTGAAGGGCTGGAATCGGCCGATGTGTTCACCCGTGCGGGACGTCTGACCGCGGTTGTTTATGGCGAGCAGATGGAGAAGGCTGTCGGCAGCTCGATCAGGATAGGCGGGTCCAGCGTGGAAGTTGACGAGGGCGGTCTTGCGAAGCTGGACGTGACGGTGAATGAACTGGCAGGAACGACATTCACCGTAACCGGCGATTCCGGGGATGAGATCGGATCGGGAGCTGTTCGGACGCTGTACGAAGTGGTTCCGCTGTTTAATATTGGCACGCTGAGCACAATTTTCGGCGCTGCGGAAGGTCCGATGTTCGGAGGAGCGCCGCCGGAGCCCGAAGGCGGCAGGATAGAGCTTGAGGCGGAAGAGGGCGGAACCAGGGTAACCGAGCCGGCAGGCGAAGATGAGGCCGGTGTGGAAGAGGAAGTAACCGAAGAGGAAACCGGCGACGAGGGCGAAGAGGTCGAAACCGGCGATGATGAGGGAACCGGCGACGAGAGCGAGGAAGAAGTGGAGGACGATACGGGTGAGGATGAGAACGGGGCGGGTGAAGGCGACGAGCAGCCTTCCGATGAAGAAGGCGAAGGAGACGAAGAAGCTGGAGAGGAAGACGATTCCGGGGAAGAAGAGCCGCAGCCGTCCGATGAGCCGGGCACTCCTGCGGACGGTGGGGGCGAAGAAGGCACGGACGGTTGATGTTGGATGTTGTTCGTGCTTGTCGGGTGTGGGAGAATGATTGAGTGATTTTCCGACCGCCGGCGAGCCGGTGGTCGTTTACCGTATGGCAATCGACACTCACTGTCATCTGACGCTTCGATTCGAGCCCTACGAATACGCGGGAGTTCTCGATCGTGCCGCCAGGGCGGGAGTCGAGGGCATTCTGCTTGTGGGCTACTGCCCCACGCACTATCGCAGAACCGCCGACATCCTCGATCAGTTCGGCACGGGCGGTGGGCGGCTTCCCGCGCTCGCGGGCACGATTGGAATTCATCCGCACGAGGCCGACAAGTATGGTCCGGAGAATGTCGGGGAAATGCGGTCGGAGCTGGAGAGAGATGACATCGTGGCGATCGGCGAGACCGGTTTGGATTTTTACAGGGATTATGCGGATCGCAATCGACAGGAGGAGCTTTTCAGAGCGCAGGTGAAGCTGTCGGGCGAGACGGGATATCCGCTCGTGATTCACTCCAGGTCGGCATTCGACAAAACCATGGAGATTATCGGTGGGCACGATCTGCCGGATCCTCCGGGTGTGTTCCACTGCTATGGCTACGGACCGAAAGAGGTCGATCGAGTGCTCGACAGGGGATTCTTCGTTTCTTTCGCGGGCAACCTGACCTATCCGAAAGCCGAGGAACTGAGAAGCGCGGCAGCGCGTGTACCGAAGGATCGGTTTCTTGTCGAGACCGACAGCCCGTTCATGGTTCCCCAAAAGGCGAAGAACCGTAAGGTCAGGCGATGCGAGCCGGCGCTGGTGATGGAGACGTTTGGCAAGTTCGTGGAGCTTCGCGGATGGAACGAGTCCGAAGCCCGGGATGTGCTGGTCGGCAACAGCGTCGAGGACGAGGCGCCCTTGGAGGATTCCGAATCTGAGGCTGAGCCCGAGCCCGATACGACTCTGGAAGAGCAGTGATCCACATTGGAACGAGTGGCTTTTTCTATGACGATTGGGTGGGTCCCTTCTATCCGGCGAGCTTGGCAAAGAACGACTGGCTCAGATTCTATGCGCGAACGTTCGACACGGTAGAGCTCAACGCTTCGTTCTACCGCATGCCGGACTCGCATACGCTGCAAACCATGGCAGCCAAGACACCCGCCAGTTTTCGGTTCACGCTGAAGGCG
>CAYLVL010000412.1:1465-2597 GCA_964387135.1 uncultured Planctomycetota bacterium | reverse complement strand
GTCAACTCGAGCTCGCGTTAAGGCACTGCGTGAAATCCCTCGAGCTTTTCCCCAGTTTCGCCGAGGGCCACATCAGGCTGGCGGACATCCTCTACAAGCGCGGAAACAGGGACAAGGCCGGGACTGAGTACGAAATGGCGGTTCTGGCTGCACCCGATTCCGCCGACGCGCATAACGCGCTCGGCGGCTACTTCTTCCGTGAAGCTCTCTACACCCAGGCGGTCAAGGAATTCCGCAAGGCCATGGAGTGCGATCCCACAAACGAGCAGGCGAAGTCCAACCTTGCAATGGCCCTTTCGCGCGCCAAGAGCATCACGGGCGCGGTCGCCGAGTCGGCAAGCAAGGTGAAACACGGCATCCGCCGTCCGTTTACGCAGACCAAGGAACCCAAGAAGAAAAAGAAGAAATAAGCCATTGGAAGGGCGGTATGTTACCGCCCGGAGGGGCGGTATGTTACCGCCCGGAGGGGCGGTATGTTACCGCCCGGAGGGGCGACATGTTGTCGCCCGAATCTCGATGGCGTCGTTAGTGCGGCGGTTACAAACCGCCGCTCCGGGCGACCGGGAGGTCGCCCTTCCATTACCTCATCGCCCACTCGTCCCGATACTAATGCGGCGGACTTTAAGGCTGATCAACCCGACCTTTCGGCCGCCTGACAAGTCATGGACAGCGTTGAGATGGCATCACGTTTCCTCTTGGAAGCCTGCGACATGGTTCTCGCCTGCGGCTGCGACAGGAAAATCACTTACGCGAACGCCGCCGCCGGCAGAGAGTTCGGCAGAAAGCCGTCGCGCCTTATAGGCAGGGACCTCCTCACCGGCGTAGAGGAGCACTCGCGCTCTCTGGCCGAAGGCCTTTTCAACCAGGTCCTCGGCAACACCGACTGGCACGGCGAACTGCTGCTTCAGAGGGCAAACGGCGATGTGTTCCCTGCCTACATCTCGGCCAGCCCGATAAAAGGACCATCCGGGCAGGTGGATAGAGTCCTTGTAATCGCGCATGACATATCACATCGCAAGAAACTCGAGGAGAAGATCAGAAAGCAGGCGGAGATCGCCGACTCTATCATCAGGACATCCCCGATCGGCATTTTCACCCTCGACTCGGAGCGATGCTTCAAAGCCGCCAACAC
>CAYLVL010000412.1:0-1455 GCA_964387135.1 uncultured Planctomycetota bacterium | reverse complement strand
GCGTTCCCAATCCCAACTCGCTTATTGACAAGCCATTCACCAAGATCTCAAAGATGATGAACCCGGAACTCGTCGCGGCGATTGAGTCAGGTCTTGCAGGCAGGGAGACGACGGTGACGAACAAGACGCTGTCGAGCGGCGGCCCGGAGGACCTCACCGTCAGCCTGATCGCCGTCCCGCTATGGGGACCGGAGGAGAAGGTCGAGGCCGTCCTGGTCCTTATCGAGAATCGCACCGAGCTGGTGCAGGTAGAGGAGCAGCTGCTTCAGGCCGACAAGCTCGCCAGCACCGGATTCCTTGCGGCGGGAATCGCTCACGAGATCAACAATCCTCTCACGGGCATCTATACCGTGATCGACACCCTAGCCAAACGGGTCCGACGGGACGGGGGCAACGAGGAGCCGTACCAGCGCGTCCTCGCCAATATCGACAGGATCAAGGACATCATCAGGCGCCTGCTCGATTTCGCGAATCCAAGCGCGATTCAGCCGGAGAAATCCGACCTCAACGCGCTCGTCATCCAGGTAATGGATTTCTTCAAGTTCCATCCCATCTTCCGAAGGGTGCAGGTAGAATGGGACCTCGCGGAAGACCTTCCCGAGGTCGTGGTCGATCCCAAGCAGATACAGCAGGTCTTTCACAATCTTGCCATGAACGCAGCCCAGGCGATGAAGGAAACCGGCGGCAGCCTCTACATCCGCTCGAGACTGGTCAAATCGACCGATGAGAGCATTCGGGACAGGATAGAGATCGCTATGCGCGATACGGGTCCGGGCATTCCTGAAAAAGACATCAAGCGCATTTTCGATCCATTTTTCACCACCAAGCCGCCCGGCGAGGGGACAGGACTTGGACTGTCGGTAAGCTACTCGGTGGCGAAAAATCACGGCGGCGATCTCACCGCGCGCAATGTCCCCGGCGGCGGTGTCGAATTTATCCTGGGAATACCAGTAACAGAGACAGTGAAAGCCGGCAGCCGCCTAGGCTCCGGGGACAGCGCCCGCAATTGAACAATTCACGTCTACTCTGTATCCGAAGTCTGGGCATTCCGCCGGAACAGCGGCCTGCAGTCGATCAGCGGCATTTTCGGCCGCAATAATCGGATGGGAAAATTGACAAAGAGAACCTCTTTGCCTACGATAAAAGTTTGTGCCCCGCGCATCCGGCATTACTACGGCGCGGCTTTGCTCAAGGAGTTGAAATGGCAACCAAGCGACGTCGCCGCAAAAAGCAACGTGGACCCGGCATTGTGGCAACGCTGAGGGACCCGAACAAAATCCGTGTAGCCTACATGGTCGCGGGACTTGCCCTGGTGTTCGGCGGCAGTCTCGGTTTCGGCGCCGCCAGGTGCGACAATCAGTCAGGATCGTCCGGACGCCTTAGACAGGCTCAGCCGACCGATGCCATCGCCACCATCGATGACCGCGTAGTAGCTTTCAGTCCCGCTGAAGGCGA
>CAYLVL010000411.1:0-2597 GCA_964387135.1 uncultured Planctomycetota bacterium | reverse complement strand
GCCCTCACTCCAATTCCGCTTCGATGTCATAATCCAGCGTCTCGACCATCTCGCGGATGGGGTCGTAGTCGGCGTCTTCGGCCGGGACCAGTTCCTCGATCTCGTAGATCCGGAACAGCACGCTATCCTCGCCTTCCCTGCTGAGCTCGATCAACGCGTCGATTACGCGGTCCCAGAAATCGCCATGCAGGTCCGGCCTGAGGCTCACGGTGTCCGACGGAATCCCCGGCGTGTAGGCAATCACCTTGACCTCGTCCATGACCGTCGGCTCGGTGTCGAGAAGCCTGAGCCGCGCGTCGTCGAACGTCGCCCCCGCGTCCACACGTCCCTGCATGACCGCCTGCACGACCGTCGGATGGTTGCCGACGAACGTGTACTCCGCGAGATCGACATCCGGATCGATGCCGTTGCTCATTAACAGGGTCTTCGGGTAGAGGTAGCCGGACGCGCTCGACGCCTCTGTGAACCCGAAGGTCTTGCCCCTGAGGTCTTCGAGCGTCTCGATCCCGCTGTCGACTCGGGTAATTATCTGGCCGCGATAGGTAGGGCTGCCGTTCCTGACCGCCTTGAGCCGAACCTCGATGCCGTAGCGCTCATGCGCGAGTACATACGCGAACGTGGGCAAAAGCGCGGCATCGAAATGCCCCGCCGCCATCTGTTCTATGCATGCCGTGTAGCTCAGAACGATATCCGCCTCGACCGGATGCTCGATAAGCTCGCCGAGCTTTGTCTCGAAATCCTTGAGCGCAAGCTCGATCTGTCCCTGCTCGACCGACGGGACGAACGCGATGCGCACCGGACCGTCCGGCTCACCGGAGGTTTCTTCTTCGACCGCGCCAGAACCGTTGACAGTTGATGCTCCATCATCGGATGCTCCGCTGGACGATGGGCATCCCATCGCAAGCAGACATGCGGGAAGCGCAAGAACCAGAAGAATGAACCGACTATCGAATCGTGCCTTATGAACCATCATCGCTCTCACCTTCCGTCCCGCCCTTTACTGAGTCGGGAATGATTGCCGAGTGAAAATCTCGCTTATCGCAACCTGATCGAATTCCAGTCCACGGTAGACCGACAAAACCGTCAGCGTGACCGTCCCCGACCCGATCGCCGCATCGAACGCTATCCACTGTATGCTGCGCGTGTCCCCCAGTTCAACCGGCGATGTCGTTCCGTCGGGAAATGTCACAAGAACTTCCTTCGGCCTGTCATACAGGGGATACCAGTCGATGCCGCTCCACGCGTATTCATCCGGTCCAGGCATCTGGTGCCACTGCCAGCCTGATTGGATCCAGAGACCGCTGATGTTCGAGTCCGGCGCAAGCTCGATCTCAATGGAAGGCGTCTGATCGCTCGGGGCAAGCCAGGCTGTAACAGCCTCCCCATCCGTCGCAGAATGCTCTGACGGATCCTCACCGTTCACCGAGACGAATTCCCCCGAAACCGGGAAGCTCATGAGCTCATCGACATAAAACACCCCGCAACCTGTCGGAGTCTCGTCCCGACCAAGAACTTCATATCGAAGCCCGACGGCCGAGTCGATGTTGCCGGGCACAAACCTCGCGCCCCATGTACCCGTCCCGTATATCCTGCCTTCCACCATGGCAAGGATATCGCCATTCACTGCATCCACGACTGCGAAATGGCTGCGGTACGATGTTCCCCCCGACATCTGCTGAACGGCAACATAGAAGGTGCCGTTGCCTTCGAGCCAATACAAAGCCGGAATCAGCCAATCCGTCTCAAGTAGAAGCCTCTCACCCATGCCGTCCCACCGCGCGAGATAGCAGCTCTGGCCCTCGTTTTCGAAACCGCCACCGGTATGCCTGACATACGCGACCAACTCCCCGTCGGGACTGAGCCCGGCGACCCTCGGAGCCCATCCCGCCCAGTCAACATCCGAGAGCGCCTCGAAGTAGACTTCCTCCCCGTCATCGACGACCCACAGGCCGTCGTCGCGCCACTCAAGCGTTCGCTCTGCATATGCGGGTGACACAAACAGCGTCAATCCCAGGATGAGCGTCAATGCGACGACTACTCCCGATCGCGCGTCTCTTGCTTCCATCTCATTCCTCCGCAGGTCGAACCATTCTAGCACCGCAGAACATCGTCCGCACGCTTGAAATCCGAGGCCGCCTCTGGATAGTATTCCATCTGTGCAGAAACCCGTGCCGCACATCCTCATTCTGACCTCCCGACCCAATCGCTGGGCAAGCGCCAGATTCCGCGAAGCCGCGAAGGCCCGGTGCATCAAGCTTCGCAGCGCAGACCCGTCGCGCGCCATGCTTGAGATCGGAAGCGATGACGCGACAGTCCGCATTTGCAGCAGAAGGATCGGCATGCCGATCGCGATCCTTCCGCGTCTCGGTCCCGGAAACTATGAAAACGGCCTGGCTCTGCTCGCACAACTGGAAGCGATGGGCATCCCTGTCTGTAATTCAAGTCGATCGATCGCTCTCGCACGTGATACCTATCTGTCGCTCCTGCAATTCGGAGAATCGGGGCTCAATGTGCCGAAAACCGCCCGAATTCTCTCCATCAAGGACCTGAGGATCGCTAGGAAGGCCATCCCGGGACCGCCGTGGATTCTCAAGACG
>CAYLVL010000410.1:0-2637 GCA_964387135.1 uncultured Planctomycetota bacterium | reverse complement strand
CGCGGAAACGGCGGAACGCCGTGTGGTCGGGACCGGGATCGGTTCCGGCCAAACCGGCGAACCACCGGAAGTAGATGCGGTCTTCGAAGGTTGTCTGGTTCTGCGGCTTCGCGTGCATTGCGCCACCCTCTCGCCTTTCCCAATCATTGCACACCGGACATTATTTTCATTTTGAGCTGCAATTCAAGTGGTTGGGGTGCCTTTTGCAACGGAGTCACTTTGGGCTCCGTCACCTATTTCGCAAGAGAAGGCGATTTCAGTGACTGGGAAGCATGGGCGACGCTTTGGGAGATCGATTCAAGCTCTTCCGCTGTGGATGACCCAACCGAGGTCGAACATGCGGCTGAAGGGGAGTTCAGCCTCGACGCCGGAGAGCTTCTCTACCACGATTGGGGAACAGGCTCCAGCTTGGCAATAGCCAGAGCAAATGACGAATACTGGGCGGCATGGTCGGACAAGATCGGCGAGGATGAACCCAGCGCAATCCTTGGCAGCATGGGTTACGCCCAAACCTGATAGAAACGGCTGTCTGGGTTGCGCGCTTTCATCCCGGATCACAGAGCCGGGTTTACCCGATTCCCTGGATGTTCATGCCCGCGATGTGTGCCAGGGCTGCGCGGATTGCGTCCTGCACCGCTTCGTCCTCTTCCACATGCAGTCTCTCGATCATCGCCTGGGTCGCAGCGACCAACTGCCCGGCCCATTCATCGTCCTCGGGATCGCCGTCGGGCACATTTCCGATCGCAACCGCCGCCTCGCATCTCGCCGATGCGTCCTCGTCCGAGAGGTACGGGATCATCGCCGCGAGACCGTCCGCCGACGCGTACGTCCCGAGCCAGTAGAGGCACGTTGTCGGGTATTCATCGAGCTTCCCGATCAACACATCGACCGCTTCCGGCGGGTGCAACTCACCGAGGACCGCGAGCGCGCTCGTGACCACCCGCTCGTGGTAGACCGCGCTTTCTCGATCGTTCCTGATGATGTCGATCAAAGCCGCGATTAGCGACTCCTCCTCGAACATGGAGAAATCCTGATTGTCCGGCGCTGTCAGCATCAATCGCACCGTGTCGGTATCGGCGGGAACAGCGGCGTATGCTGTAGCCGCCATGGCCGGGAGCAGAAGTATTGAAATCAGGATCGCAATTGTCGTTCGTTGCATATCGTCACCTCTACAGGCATTTCCTTGCAGGTCTCCTACGGCTCAAAGAACGCGTCGGGCCAGTTCACATGGAAATGCCATATGTTCTCGCCCTGGCTGTCTATCTCGCCCGTCGCCATCTCAAGGTCGGTGTCGCTTATCCAGTATGAATCGATATCGCTCCCGATCGGCCAGTACATCAGGTTGCCGTATGTCGCATCGGACTCAAGGCAGAAGATATCGGACGGACCGTCCTCGCAGTACGTGATCTGCTCGCAGGTGAAGAAATCGAGGAGATACATGTCGGCCAGGAGACCGCACGCGTGACCCATCTCGTGCGCGAGCGTCGGCGTATCGGCATAATCCGACATCACGATCAGCGCGACGGTGTGGTCCTGCAGCTCGAACATGCACTCCATGAACGCGTATGCCGCGGCGCCGGGCATGTCGGGCGTGCTGTTGACATAGAACACGTGAAGCGCCCCGCTGGCGTCACCGTACTGCTCGAACATCTCCTCCGCCTCGCCGGTCGTCAGCGCGAGCCATGCCGTGTTGTCGATGTACGAGATTTCAACGAGATTCACCGATCCGTCTATCCATCTCGAGTAGAACTCGTCCGCCCAGGCTATGTGGGATTCAACCCGCTCTTCATCCGTCGCGGGGTTCGATCCGTCGCTCTGTCTCACGATGTGGCAGTGCACGAACAGATCGACCGGGCCCCACGGCTCCTCGGACATGTACGTGCTCAGGACATAAGGCTGATTGATCCCCGGTGACGTGCTTGAGGCGGTGGCCCTGATATAGTAGGTGCCGGCTTCGAGCACCCCGACATCGATTTCCTCGTTATCGAACCCGGGCTGCGCGGATTCCGCAATCGGCGGCGCGGTCGGGTCGCCGAACAGCGCGAGATCGTTGTCGTGCAAATCGTATGCGCCCAATTCGATAGTTCCGCCGATTCCCTCCGGGGGCACGTCGAACCTGAACCAGTCAGGATCGGTCGGGAAGCAGACGGTGCCGGTCTCAACATCTACCAGGCTGATCTGGAAGGCCTCTTCCCACGAGTTGTTGCCGTCCTGATCATCGCACTCGACCACGATCTCGGATATATTAAGGTCGAGCAGGAAAGATCTGTCGCCCTGGGGCTGATATCCCATGGCTTCGACAGCGATGTAGTATTGGCCGTGATCCAGGTAGTCGATGTCGAGATGCTCGTCCATCGACCCGATCTGATTTCCCTCGTAAAGCGGCTCTTCGCCCGGGTCATCGTACACGGCGATATCGTTGTCGAAGTCGCCGAGATTCGCAAGGCTGATGCTTCCATAACCTGAAGCAGGTTCTTCGATCGTAAATGTGAACCAGTCGACCGGGTCTCCGATCAGGCACACCGTGCCGGGCACCGAATCTATCAGCTCGACCGACTCCGCATCCGCCGGATCATTGTTGTCGTCGGTGGTGCAGTCTTCCCCGACACCGCTGATGTTGGAGCAGAGCGTATACGG
>CAYLVL010000409.1:0-2657 GCA_964387135.1 uncultured Planctomycetota bacterium | reverse complement strand
ACGGCGCTGATTTCGGGAACCAGGGAAGCGGACCGGAGATGTAGAGGCTGCGACGGTACGGCTCGACCGGAACCTCCACCCCGCATTTCGCGCTGAACTCGCCCGACCACGCTCCGGTAGCGAACAGGACCTTCTCCGTATTTATCGTCCCCCGCCTTGTCACCACCCGATGATTAAAGTCCCTGTCGCTCTCGACCGTCTCGACTTCGGTGTCGGTGAAGATGTCGATGCCCATGGCTCTCACGGATGTGTCGAGGCCGTTCACCACATCGCCCGGATCGATGAACCCGTCCTCCGGCGAGTAATTGCCCCCGAGGATCTCGTCGGTGTGGATTTCGGGGAGCATCTCTCTTATTTCGTCGGGGGTGACACGCCTGACCGCCTCGACCCCCTGCTTGCGCTGGAGGGCCATGGACTCATCCAGCGCCTTGAGTTTCTCCTCGGATCGCGCAAAGAAAAGGTAGCCGTTCTGCTGATAGACGAAATGAGGATTAATCTCGGCCGCGAAGCGCCGTCGAAAGAAATCCTGCGCGTACTTCGACAGGCGGACGTTCGCGGCGGTTGTGAACTGGGCCCGGACGCCCCCGGCGGCTTTCTGGGACGCTCCCGCGCCGAGGAATGATCGTCGCTCAAGAATGACGATGTCCTTCTCGCCCCTTGTCGCGCACTCCCATGCGGTGAAGAGGCCCATCACGCCGCCGCCGATTACGGCGATTCTTGCCGATGAGGGAAGGTCGGTCATTATCGGGATAAGATAGCGAATTGCAAACCGGATTTCGAGAGCGGAAGATTAGCCCGGAGCGTTTCCATCATGAACGCGGTTTTGATGCAAACTCCACTTCTTCGTATTCAGCGGTGAAGTGTCTGAGGACGGCGGGCTCGTAGGTGAATCGCACGCCTTTCAACTCGTCGCGCTTCTCGTACACCTTCGTGACGGTTTTCACGACATAGTCCATGTGCGTCTGAGTGTAGACGCGCCTCGGGACGGCGAGACGCACGAGGTCGAAGCGCGGCATGCGGTCCTCGCCGGTGGCGGGATCGCGTCCCGCGAGCACGATGCCGATCTCGCACACACGCACGCCGCCTTCGAGGTAGACAGCGTTCTGGAAGGCGATGCCGGGGTAGACCGACGGCGGCATATGGTCGAGGGCCTTCGTGATGTTGATGTAGACCGCGTGTCCGCCGGGGGGCCAGATGATCGGGACACCGTTCTTTCTCAGTCGCGCGCCGAGGTAATACGTCTGGCCGGTTCGCCATCGAAGGTAATCATCGTCGAGGACCTCCCGGATGCCCACCGCGAGCGCCGCGATGTCCCTACCGGCCTGTCCGCCGTATGTCGGGAAGCCCTCGAAGAGGGTGCCCATGGTCGCGAGTTTCCGGTAGAGCTCCTTGTCGCGGCACACGACAAGTCCGCCGATATTTACCAGCCCGTCCTTCTTGCTGGACATCACCGCGCCGTCGGCGAGATCGAACTGCATCCGGACGATCTCGGCGACCGACTTGTCGGCCATGCCCTCCTCACGGGCCTTGATGAACCATGCGTTCTCGGCGAAGCGCGCGGCGTCGTAGAAGAGCGGGATGCCGTACTCGTCGCAGATTTTCCGGACCTCCTTCAGGCATTTCATGCTGACCGGCTGTCCCGCGGCGGTGTTGGCGGTCAGTGTGACAAGGACGAGCGGAACTCGGTCGACGCCTGCCTTGTCGATTGCCGCACGCAGCTTGCCCGGATCGATGTCGCCCTTGAACGGGTAGTCCGACTCGGGATCCTCGGCCCATTCGCCGATGCAGTCCACTCCCGATCCGCCCGCCCAGTCGATATGTCCGGAGGTGGTGTCGAAATGGCCGTTACCGGGAACGACCGGCTTCTTGTCGCGGTCGAGGAGAACTGTGAAGAGGAGATGCTCGGCACCGCGACCCTGGTGCGCGGGCAGCACGTACGGCATGCCGAACACTTCCTTCGCGGTAGAATCGAGGATTTCCCATGACTTCGAGCCCGCGTACGACTCGTCGCCCTGCATCAGCGCGCCCCACTGCGCGTCGGACATCGCGCCGGTACCGCTGTCGGTGAGAAGGTCGATCGTTATGGCTCGCGCGGGCACCCTGAAAATGTTGCCCTTGGCCTCGCGCATGATCTTCTCCCTCTCCTCGCGGGAGGTTATGGGAATTCTCTCTATGGTCTTGATCTTGAACGGCTCCAGCGGGTAGGCCAAGTCCGTCATGGGTAACACCTCTGTTTATCGAATGGAGAACGCGAGAGCGATTGTACTCTCGCGCGGGGGAGGGTGGCAAGGGATGCATCCCAGATCACAGATCTGGGCCTGCCGAATCCATGCAAGAACTTGGGCCGGCTGAAAACATGTGCGCAAGACCTCTCGGTAGGCCCACAACTGCGATGTGGGTTCTTTATTCGTGTTATTTACGTGACGGAAGTTGATGTTTTTCGTGATAAAATATGTCAAGAGGGGTTGACAGGGTCACACGGGGGTAGAATTCTTAGTGAAGGGCATAGGGACAGGTCGATGAACGTGCGGGCATGGTTTTCATCCAGGACGGGAGGTGGGTCCATGAGATCCATAACGCTGTTTCTGTTACTCGGTGTCGTTGCGGCGACGGTGATGGTCGGCTGCGCGGACAATCCGGCTGTTCCGGGTGTAGAG
>CAYLVL010000408.1:0-2661 GCA_964387135.1 uncultured Planctomycetota bacterium | reverse complement strand
AGGCGGCCGTTTGTGCGGGTTGAGTAGGTGCGGAAGTTGTCGCCGCGCTTTTCGCCGAAGGGTTTCAGGACGAACATATTCTCCCGCTCCTCCGTGTAGGCCGACTCGTCCGGGGTCAAGAGCTCCTCGTACGTCTTCTCGCCCGGCCTTCGACCGACGTTTTTCATCTCTATCGGGCCGTTCGCCCCGCCCACCATGTCGATAAGCACCTCGGCGAGATCGGTTATCTTCACCGCGGGCATTTTCAGGATGAAGACCTCCCCACCCTCGGCCTCCGCCCCGGCTCTCAGGGTGAGCGCGACCGCCTGCGGGACGGTCATGATGAACCGCTCCATGTCGGGATGGGTGATGGTCAGCGGACCGCCTGCGCGTATCTGCTTGAGGAACAGCGGGAGCACACTTCCCGCGCTGCCGATCACGTTGCCGAACCTCACCGACGCGAATCGGGTTCTGTGGCTGCCCTTGTAGAGATTAGCCGCGATGATCAGCTTCTCGGCCAGGAGCTTCGTCGCGCCCATCGTGTTTATCGGGCTCACCGACTTGTCGGTGTTGATCGCGATAACCTTGTCGACCTCGTTGTCGAGCGCCACTTCGATCAGGTTCTGGGTCCCGAGCACATTTGTCTTCACTGCCTCGAACGGGTTGTACTCGCACGCGGGGACATGCTTGAGCGCGGCGGCATGAAAGATGATATCGACATCCTCGCAGGCGCGGTTGAGTCGCTCCTTGTCCCTGATATCGCCAATCAGGAACCTTAGATTCGCCCGATCCTTCCATCGCTGCTGAGCGACATATTGATTGTGCTCATTGCGGGAGAAGATTCTGACGACCGCGGGATTGAAATCGAGAAGCTGCTGGACAATCTCCGCTCCGATCGATCCGGTGCCGCCGGTAACGAGGATTCTCCTGCCTGAATAGGCGCTGTCAATCATAACGGCCCTCCTGGCCATACCGACCGACGGTGGTTGCTGGGGGAGGACGAGCACGCTCCCTCGCGCTCCATCCTCCCCCCACCGTTCGGTCCTATCCCCCGCCCGCCAAACCCATTTCAGGAACCATGTAGTGCTCCAGAAGCTGCCGAGCTTCTACTGGCAACTATCCCTCAGGCTCGAGCGCATCGAGAGTGATCTCATCTCCCTCGCGCATAGGCCTTGATGTCTTCCTGCCAATCAATCCAAAGAATTCAGGCGCTCCCAGTTCCCCTTCCGGACGGGAGAGCCTGATATCAGCTTCACCAAGTACGCTTCCCTTGTCGATGTCCTTTGCGATGTACAGCCCCTTGCGTCCAAGATGACGTTTTTCCAGTTCCTTCGGGCATGGCTGCTTGACACCGTCGCCCAGGCCCCTGAACACGTTTCCGACCGCTTCCACGAGGGCTTTCAATTCATCCGGCTCGACTGACAGCGCATGATCGGGGCCGGGAAGGTTGCAATCGAGAGTGAAGTGCTTCTCCACGAACCTCGCGCCCATCGCCACCGCGGCAGGAGCGGCCCACACCCCCTGGGTGTGGTCGGAGAAACCGATCACCTCCGGGAATTCATCGGCCATCGCGCGAATAGCGTTCAGATTGAGTTCCTCCGGGGTGGTCGGGTACCTGCTGACACAATGCAGAATGGCGAGCTTCTCGCATCCCGCTTTCAGGATGATTTCACGCGCGGCCCTGACCTCATCCATGAAGCTCATGCCGGTCGACAGAATCACCGGAAGGCCGAGTCCGCCCACATGCTCAAGCAATGGATGATTGGTGACATCGCCGCTCGCGATCTTGATCGCCGGCACGCCGATTTCCGCGAGCATGTCCGCCTCGGGAATGCCGAACGGCGTGCTTATGAACGCGATCCCCTCCCGCCTGGCAACATCCCTCAGCCTCTCGTGCGCTTCCCGATCGAGCTCCACCTTGCTGAACAACTCGTACTGCTCCGGGGCCTTCTCGGGATGCGCGAGATCGACCGCCCGGAAAGTCTGGAACTTGACCCCGTCCGCACCTGACTCCGCGGCTGCGCGGATCATCCTCTCGCCAAGACCGACATCCCCGTTGTGGTTGATCCCGATCTCGGCGAGCACGTACGGGCGACACTCGCGCCCCACTCGCACACCCTGGATTTCGAACTCACAGGTAACCGATTGCATTTTTCCGTTCCTTAAGCTCATCCCAGCCTTCCTGCGACACTCCCGAGTTGATCGCCGCGACCTCGGGGTGCTCCAGCAGGAAAGGCACCATCGTCTCGAGAGTCGCATCGACTCCCAGTTCGGTCATGATTGCCTCTACAAGCCTGAAATCCGCCTCGTTGTCGATAGTGAAACGCCACTCGGGATGACGCCATTCGTCCGGACTCGGAATCAGCAGCATCCTGAAAAGCTCCGCATTCTCGTACAGCGTCAATGTCGGATGCTCCCTGAGCCTTGGGATGTCCGCCATCTCGCTCGCACGCTCCAGGGCATCCATAGTCACTACTTCCGCCGTGGTCCCAAGCGGTGTCTCATCCATCGCGGCATAATCCCACTCGCCGCTCGTGAATCCATCCCATGTAGCAGACACCACGCCCGGATCAACAAGCGGATTGTCCGCCGTAACCCGATAGATCACTTCCGCCTCGACAAACCTCGCCGCGAGGATGATTCTCGAAAGCACGTCATCCTCATCGCCGCGAAAAACCTTCG
>CAYLVL010000407.1:0-2664 GCA_964387135.1 uncultured Planctomycetota bacterium | reverse complement strand
TGCCGCCGCCTGGAAGGGATCGAGCTTGATGCACATCGGAAGCACCGTGTGACGTCTCGTGATCATCGCGATTATCAGACCGTCGAACTCGTCCACCGGCGGCAGGTTCACCGATTCGGCTTTCCTGTCGCCAAGGTCCGCGAATTGCACGATCCCGCGCCCGTTGCCCGTCAGGGTCTCATCCTGGAAATCCACCTTGCCCTGGTAGTCGACCATGATGTTCTCGAACGTGGCGTCTCTCTTGATCGCGGCATCGTAGAGTACCGGTTGCTCTTCCTTGTCGAGGCCATCTGTCTTGATGAAGAAGCCGCGCTCGGTTCCAAGGCAGCTGCCGTCGTGATTCATGAACACGACGTCGTCCTGGCAAATGGATACTCCCTCGCCGTCCTCATCCAGGTGATGGTCGTGGCAGGTATGGGTGGTCTTGCCGGTGGCGGTCAGGCCGAAGAGAATCATGCCGTAGGTCGCCAGATTCCCGTCCGGCTGACGGGCCCGGATCATCTTGCTTCCCGCGTGAAGTCCCAGCATTCCCGCTTCCTTGGCTTTCCACATCGCCATCCTGAGGAAGCCCTTCTTGACCTCCCCGTAGTAATCGCTGCCCAGCGCGATCGTCACCCCTTCCTTCGGCCAGACAAGCACCTGCCTGTCTTTTTCCTGCCATTCCGGAATGAAGATTATGTTCAGCTCCGGACCGTTGGCGTTCTCGTCGTACGGAAACATCGCGTTGCCCCACATGTAGGGGAGACGCACGCAATCCGGACGATGTATCGAAGAGTACATCGTACAGCGCGGGGAGAAGACATCGTTTTGCCCCATCAGTTGCTGCATCTTCACAAACGGGGCCTTGGTCATGTACTTGTAAACGGTATCCAGCGTTTTCGGTAGATTCTCGACAATCTCCTGCTGTCTCGGCGAGGGATTCGGCGTTGCCACTTCTTCGTCGCCGATTATCACGGTAAGAGGTGCCGATCGGTTCCTGACGCTTGTCGACCAGTTGCAGTTGCCGAACTCGGTGAATATCGCGTGTTCCTCTGACATCCTCCTCAGCTCGTCCCGGGGTATCGTTTTTACGTTCGGACCCCGGTCAAACTTGCCCTTGATGAACTGCAAATCGGGCTTGATATAAGACATCGCAAATCGCCTCCGGATACAAATAGGGACGTTAAATTCCCATAAAGTGTATTGCCTCTTAGATATTAGTATCCCTGCGCCAACTCATATAGCTTTACATCCACTCACGTACGTATTCTTTCGTTTTCTGCACGATTTCCTCTACTGTGTCGCAAACCGGGACGCTGACGGCCTCGAGCGCAGCGACCTTCGCCTCGGCTGTCGATCCTTTTCCGCTGATAATCGCGCCCGCGTGACCCATGCGCTTGCCCGGAGGAGCGGTGCGCCCGCCGATAAATCCGACCACCGGTGTCATCATCGTCGTGATGATCTCCGCCGCTTCCTGCTCGTCGTTTCCGCCGATCTCCCCGACCAGCACTACGCATTTCGTCTCTTCGTCCTCGTCGAAATCCCTGAGAACATCGACAAACGTTGTTCCGATTATCGGATCGCCGCCGACGCCCATGCAGGTCGACTGACCGATGCCTTCCTTGGTGAGCTGATCGACGATCTCGTAGGTCAGCGTGCCGGATCGGCTTACGATCCCGACAGGACCGGCTTTGAAGATCTCCTGCGGGAGTATCCCGATCTTGCACTTGCCGGGCGAGATGATTCCCGGGCAGTTGGGACCGATCAGCGCCACACCCGCGCCTTTCGCGCGATGCCAGACCTCGATCATGTCCTGGGCCGGGATGCCTTCGGTGATTACCACGACCACATTGCATCCGGCTTCTATCGCTTCCAGAGCCGCATCGGCGGCCGCGAACGCAGGCACGATGATCATGCTTGCATTCGCTCCCGTCCGCTCCACGGCCTCGGCGCAGGTGTTGAACACCGGGATGCCGTCCACTTCCTGGCCGCCCTTTCCGGGAGTAACGCCGGCGACCACCTTCGTGCCGTACTCCACCATGCGGCGGGTGTGGAACGTTCCCTCGCGTCCGGTCATGCCCTGTACGAGGACTTTGGTGTTTTCGTCGATGATGATGCTCATGATGTCACCTTTATAAAACCCAACTGCTGGAAGCAGTTGGCACAGAAGCAGTTGGCACAGAAGCAGTTGGCACAACAGCAGTTGGCACGATCAACTTACCCACTTGACAATCCTGTCCGCCGACTGATCCAGCGTCTCTATCACTTCAAATGCCGATTTTTTCAGGATCTTCCGACCCTCCTCGACATTCGTGCCCGCGAGTCTTACGGCGATCGGGACCTTCACGTCCACGTTCTTGACCGCTTCGTTCAGACCCTTGGCCACCTCGTCGCATCGTGTGATCCCGCCGAACACATTGATAAGAACCGCCTTGACGTTCGGGTCCATCAGCACGACCTCAAGCGCGTTCTTCACGACATCAGCCTGAGCGCCGCCGCCGATATCGAGGAAATTCGCGGGCTTAGCGATCCCCTGCCCGAAGCGCTTCACCTCGTCCATTGTCGCCATTACAAGCCCCGCACCGTTACCGATGATCCCCACGTTCCCGTCCTCGAGCCGAACGTAGGTCAGCCCTCTCGAATGCGCCTCCCGCTCGATCGGGTCGGTGTCCTCGGATTCCTTGA
>CAYLVL010000406.1:0-2672 GCA_964387135.1 uncultured Planctomycetota bacterium | reverse complement strand
ACCGGGTCCGCAACGAGAGCATCTTCGATCCCGGCTTCGAGCTTGACCTCAGCGCCCGACGTTCCGAGTCGCCCGATCCGGAATCCAGTGGAACCTCCACCCACATCGACCTCGGAATGCGCTACACAAGGCCCCTCTGGAGTGGCGGAAGCTGGGTGCTGTCACTCGACCAGGGACGATCCTCCGGGACCTTCGACATCGGCACGGAAACTCAGAACACACGCTCCTACTCATCACAACTGGGTCTCGCCTGCACCATGCCGATATTGGAGGGCTACGGCGAGCGCATCAACCGCATCGGCGTCCAGCGCGCCGACCTCGGCATCAGGCGAAGCGAGGCTTCCGTGATTGAGGCCGAGAGAAACCTCCGGCTCTCCGTCATCTACGCCTACATCGAAGCGGTCCTCGCAGCAAAAAGCATCGATGTCGCCGAGCTGAGCCTCGAGACCGCGGAGAACCTCGTATGCGAGGTTCAGGCGCGCATCAACGTCGGCCAGCTGGCTCCCTATGAACTTCTCGCGGCTCAGGCCGGCCTCGCCGAGCGTCGCGAGTCCCTCCTCAACGCCCGGACCGTCCTCGCCACCGCCCTCGACTCCCTGAAAGAGCTGATCGGCATTCCCATCACCAATGAGATTTCCGTAAACACTGAAATCCTGAGACCCGTCTACATCGAGACCGACGCCGAGGAGTTTTACTACCTTGCCCAGCTTAACCGACCCGACCTCCTCGATATCGATCTCCGAATCCGGCAGGCCCGGCTTGACCTCGAGCTGGCATCCGATAGAAGGCAGGCTTCTCTCTCATGGAACACCGTCCTGGGTCTCAGCGGCCAGGATGATGACTATTCCGGCGGTATCAGCGAGATGAGCCATCTCACCCTCTATACCGGGATCGAATACCGCCTGCCGCTGGGCGGCAATCGCGCCGCCGAAGTGGATTTCTCCTCCGCACAGCTCGCGCTTCAGCAGCTTGAGCTCGAGCGAATCGACTATCTCCGCGTGCTTCAGCGCGACATCCGCTCTGCGGTCGAAGCCTTCAACAACGCTCTTCTGCGGATCGATGTCACCGCGCAGGGTCTCGAAGTCCAGGAAGTCAAGATGGAAAGCGAGCGAGCACGACTTGAGCTCGGTCTCATTACTTCCCGCGAACTCCTCGAATTCGATGTCGATCTGGCGAACGCACGCCTGGCGTACGACTCGGCTCTTGCCGACGCGCTCAAGGCGCTCGCCAGGCTTGAAAACCTCGTCAATGTGCCGTTGATCGAGGACGCCATGGTCATCGGGCTCGTCAACGATCAGGCAGCGGAATCCCCTAACCAGCCGGAGGTGCCTCAGTGACCGCCGAGGCTCCGCTCATCCGCCTGGAGGACGTCCACAAGATCTATCGCATGGGCGAGACCCTCGTGCGCGCCCTCGACGGCATCACGATGACAATCGACGGCGGCGAGATCGCCGCCATAATGGGTCCCTCCGGCAGCGGCAAGAGCACCCTGATGAATGTCCTCGGCGCTCTCGACCGCCCCACCAAGGGGAATTACTGGCTGGCTGGAAAGGATGTCAGCGATCTTACCGATAACGAGCTGGCGAGAATCCGCAATAAACGCATAGGCTTCGTGTTCCAGTCCTTCAACCTGCTCAAGAGAACCAGTGCGGTCGAGAATGTCGAGTTGCCCCTGGTCTACCAGGGCGCGACCGAGCGTCGCGCACGCGCAATCGAAGCGCTCGCGCAGGTGAAACTGGAGGATCGGGCGACCCACAAGCCCAACGAGCTGTCCGGCGGCGAGCAACAGAGAGTCGCCATCGCCCGCGCAATCGTCACCGATCCCGACATCATCCTCGCCGACGAGCCTACCGGCAATCTCGACAGCAAGGTCTCCGCGGAAATCCTGGAGCTTTTCTGGGAGTTCAACTGCAACGGAAAGACCGTCATACTCGTCACTCATGAGGAGGAAATCGCAGCATACGCCGGTCGCGTTATCAGATTACTGGACGGAAAAATCATCTCCGATACGCGCCAGACACCGTTTCTTGCGAACCAGCCTTCCGAAATCGCCGGAACGCTTCGATGAACATAAACATGGATCAGAGCAACGACAATGAGACTTCAGAGATGATCCCGGAATCAACCGGTCCGGGCGACGTGTTCGATGAGGAGGAAGAGTACGAGGAACTCATGTCAAACGAAAGGTACAAGCAGCTAATGCATGCAATGAACTTGCAAGCGCAGAAGTTCTTCTACAATGTGCGTGAAGATATAGGAAGGAATTACTTAGGAGATGTTGTTCCGATAGACCTCTTGTTAGTTGATTACTTCGGTCTGAAAGAAAATGCTCCCAATAAAGAAGTCATGCTAAACTGGAAGTTGGATCCTGAGGAGATGAAGATTCTTAGACAAGGTTGGGAGAATAGAGATGTCATCCTTGCTGATTGTGAGAATGGGTTGGTCAATTTGAGGTACAGAGTTCTGGATCCTTCTTGGTTCAGCATCGGTGCAGTTTATTCAAGTCATAGGATTAATGCTGTTAGAACATATAACTATGCTGTAATTCTAGTCGACTTTCCGGATGCGAAACATTCGGTCGATACCCAATACATAAATGAAACACTTCAAGACCTTTCGAAATATATCGAGGAAGCATCCTATGGGCTTTATAAAATTAATTTTTTGGTTGT
>CAYLVL010000405.1:0-2698 GCA_964387135.1 uncultured Planctomycetota bacterium | reverse complement strand
AATATCCCACTCCGTTCCCTTGAGTCTTCTTTCAACTTCCTTAAGCAGATAGTCTTGAAGATTCCGGCGTGTACGCAACTGGGCGAAGTGCGCCATTTTGTGATGATGGGCACAAAGCACCGCGAGATTCCATAAACCTTCCTCGCCGCCTTCTGATAAGGGGATGATGTGGTGTACTTCGATGTATGGGCTTCCGTTCGGCTTCTTGAAGGTATTCTGACATCCTTCACACAGACAATGTTGCCCAAAGAACTTCTTCGCCTGAGCCACCCATCCTCTATCCCTTGCGAATGCCTCGATAACATATTCTCGTTTGGTAGGATGAGCTGTCAACACTTCTATCAGCTTGCTATCTTCGACTTCACCGTGCAGCAATTCCGGCACTCGGAGGGTGTAAGTGCCCCGACCATCGACAAAGGTCACGATACCTTCGTTACGGAGGACCTGCAGTTGCTGACGAACCTTCGCTTTCCAGTTTCTGTTCCTCGGCCAAGTGGATTCTATGACTTCGCCCTTGCCAGCAATGAAATCCCTAAGATGGAAGGTCCTGTTCCCTCTGGATTGACAGAAATCAGTGACCTGATCGATCATGAATTCTCTCCATGTCATTGCGTATCTCCTCGTGGGGCGTGATGGCTTCTATATCGCAAACGGTAGCCCCCGCCGAGTTCTTTAGAATCGTGAGTCCGGACCTTGACATCAGCAGCAGTACATCCCTCATCATCCAGTCATTGAATTTTAGCTGAATGACCTGTGGCAAGCACCACCTCCCTGCTCCGCGTGTCCCGAAGAAGGTCCATCCGACCCGATGGGTTTCTTCCTGGTTCAGGGCGGTCACCGTCAGCTCCCCCTCCCGGGGAGCCTCCAACGCGGTCTCAGGCCTCACCCTCTTCAGGACCCATGCGGTACCGTCCGGTTTCCCTTCCCAGGCCGATGGTCAGCTTGCCGTCGATGTGGCGGCCGATCTCGACCATCGTGCCCAGGAGACCCGGAAGGTCTCGGTATCGCTCGACGAAATCGCCCGCACCCCTGTATCGCAGAAGCGAGTACTCGATGGTCAGCTCCGGCGGGCCGTATTTCTCCAGCCTGCGGACAAGCTCCTGCATCTCGTCGTCCATGACGATCTTCACCGCGCGGGCGTTCGGGCCTCTGACCACGTACTCCCGACCGAACTCCGGCGGGAGCATGCACTTGCGCGCGCCCGCCAGTGGAGGCCGCCTGAGGCCGGTAGCCTCGATCGCCCGGTGACGGATACCGATCTCCACGTCCGACGATTTTTCGAGATGGAAAGTGATCTGGAATTCTTCGGGCTGAGGGAAGAGCACCCCGGTCTCCATCCCGTCGTCCTTTACCTTCGGGGCGACGGTGATCTCAACCGTGAATCCTCTCCAGTGTCCCTTGAGGATCGGCCCCGGGAGCAGAGGTCCTTCGGTAACGGTCATTCCCAGAAGGCCGGCAAGTTTGTATTCGTCCACGTCCCCAGCCTCGATTCCGTCGAGCATGCGAGAGCCGCTGCTGAAAACGACGTGCATATCTTATTATAAACCCGTTTTCATAGCGATTAAAAGCAAATGTCTGTGGAAAAATGAAGAAAAATGACAAAAACTGGCCTTTAGAGTGAATCAATGGGGTATTTTGCCCCCTCTTCAATGCCGAACCACTAATACTCACCATACCTGATGTCCTTCATTTTCCCAAGGGCCTTCCTCACTCTACCCGCTATCCCAAGGATGATAATCCCGAGCACGATGCCGATCGCGCCGCCGATGATGATCCCGGCGAATGTCCGGTAGAGCGACATCGAGACAGGCGTATGCATGTGGCAGAATGTGTTGGTCATGGAGGTCAATCCGATCGATCCGAGGACCAGGAAGCCATGGAAGAGCTGCCGCCTGATTATGAGAGTGCTAAGACCGAGATACAGCGCAAGCACGAGTGCTGGTTGACCTATAAACATTTCCTTCGTCCGCGGACGCGCGTACATGGCCGACTCGAACCAGCCACGGATGTCGTTCTCCCAGTCGGCGACCGGTATCAGCGGGAAGTTCCCGCTTCTCTCAAGCATGATGAAAAGCGCCGCCAGAGCGGCAATGCCCAGGATCACGTGCCAGGTCCTGATGGGAATGTTGAGAAGCCATGCGATACCCGCGCCGAAGCTGCGTTTCTCTATGGGCACAATCACCTGTGCTCCGACCAGTATCGCCATGAGGATCGGGAAATAGAGTGCGATTTTCACGCCGGAGAACATGTCGATCTCAAGAAGTGTTTTCTGGTTCACGAACGATCCGGCGATCATCAGTCCGCCCGCGAGTGTCATTCCGATTGTCGCGAGCCAGAATCCGAGTGTAGGCCAGAACGGCGAGATACGTAGCGATCTGACGTCGCTCCATAGCCTGTCGTACCGTCCGGCAAGCCACGAAAGCGCGAGGGTAGGCGAGACAACCGCGAGACCGAGCACGACCATCTTCTGCCCGGTCCAGCCGAGCAAGGCCCATAGCGCGAGGACAATTACGATGGCGATCACTGAGATCATCCGCGTCATGGGCACTGTCAGCGTTTGAAGCAGGAGCACAAGCCCGATCCCAAGTGCTAGCGCCGCCGCTGCGCGTGTGAAGAAATTCGCTGTCACCGGCCGGGCTATCAGCGACGGCTCCCCGATTGTATATCCATATGATTCCAGAGTCGTTCGGACATCGCT
>CAYLVL010000404.1:0-2750 GCA_964387135.1 uncultured Planctomycetota bacterium | reverse complement strand
GCGTTGCTCGATCGACAGACTGGTCGAGCTCCTGGAGGCGCTCGCGGACGAGCGCCCTGGAGAGGAAAGCAGTTAGATGTTTCAGAAGAACGATCCCAACCTCAAGGTGATTCTTGCCACGGATTGTGGCTCGACGACAACCAAGGCAATTCTGATCGAGAAGATCGGCGACGAGTATCGCCAGACCTATCGAGGCGAGGCTCCGACCACGGTGGAGGCGCCTTTCGAGGATGTCACCAAGGGGGTACTGAACTCGATCCAGGAGATCGAGGACCTGTCGGGGAGGAGGTTTCTGGACGGTGAGAAGATCATCCATCCGTCGCAGCCTGACGGAACGGGCTGCGATATTTATATCTCCACGTCGTCGGCGGGCGGCGGGCTGCAAATGATGGTGGCGGGCGTGGTTCTCCAGATGACCGCCGAGTCCGCCGAGCGTGCCGCCCTGGGAGCGGGCGCGATTGTCATGGATGTGCTCGCGATCAACGACAAACGCCTGCCGCACGAGAGGATCGAGAGAATCCGGGCGTTAAGGCCGGACATGATCCTTCTGGCCGGCGGCACGGACGGGGGAGATGAGAGCAGGGTGGTCGAGATGGCCGAGCAGATCACCGCAGCCGATCCGAAGCCCCGTCTCGGCATCTCCTACCAGCTTCCGATCATCTATGCGGGGAATGTCAAGGCGCGAGAAGAGATAAACGCGACGATGGGCGAGAAGTTCGCGCTGACGGTGACGTCGAACATCCGCCCCACGCTCGAACAGGAGAATCCCTGGGAAGCGAGAATGAAGATCCAGGATCTGTTCGAGCAGCACGTGATGGCGCAGGCGCCGGGCTACAACAAGCTCATCGACTGGTGCGGCGCTCCGATCATGCCGACTCCCGCGGCTGTCGGACTGATCATCAGGACGATTGCACAGAAGGAAGACATCAACGTGATCGGAGTCGATATCGGCGGCGCGACGACGGACGTATTCTCATACTTCAAGATCGCGGGGGAGGGTATTTACAATCGGTCGGTGTCGGCGAATCTCGGCATGAGTTATTCGGTGTCCAACGTGATGGCCGAGGCGGGTATGCCCAATGTCATGCGCTGGGTGCCGTTCGACATCGATGAGCAGGACCTTCGCAACCGGATCAAGAACAAGATGATCCGCCCGACCACGATCCCGCATCTTTTGGAGGAGCTGATAATCGAGCACGGTCTGGCGAGGGAAGCTCTGAGGCTTGCGTTCGCACAGCACAAGGAGCTGGCGGTGGGATTGAAGGGCGTTCAGCAGCAGAGGGACATCGCGGATGCATTCAGCCAGGAAGCCAGCGGCGCGACGCTGATCAACATGATGGAGTTGGATCTTCTGGTCGGCAGCGGCGGCGTTCTCAGTCACGCTCCGAGGCGATGCCAGGCGATGATGATGATGATCGACGCGTTCCAGCCCGAGGGCTGCACGAGAATGGCTGTCGACTCCATCTTCATGATGCCCCATCTCGGCGTACTTACCGAAGTGCACGACAAAGCGGCTACCGAGGTCTTCAACAAGGACTGCATCATCTATCTCGGAACCTGCTTCGCTCCCGTAGGCACCATGAGGCAGGGGGATCGTGCGATGAGCTATAAGCTGGAGATGGAAACCGGCGAAAAACACGAGGGCGAGCTGGCCTTCGGAGAAATAAAGCTGATTCCCTACGGTCTTAATGAACAGGATCTTCCGTTGAAGGGGACGGCGACTATCACTCCCTCCCGTCACCTCGATATGGGTGCGGGCAGGGGAAAGACGGTGAAGGGGGAAATTTTCGGAGGCGTCGTGGGCATCGTGCTCGATGCTCGCGGACGTCCCCTGAGCTTCCCGGAGGACAGGGCTGAGAAGGTAAAAAGGGTTGAGAAGGTTATCGAAGCCTTCAATGCCTATCCCGAGCGGAAGGGGGGTGTGTGAGATGGCACATGCTTACACCCCCGGACTCAGGGTTACACGACAGACCGAGATCGAGAAAGAGCGCATCCTCCCGCTGAAGGGGGAGGTGCTTGTCGGCGGGGGCGACCGCGTGCAGGCGGACACGATCGTCGCCAAGACGGAACTGCCAGGCGCGGTAACCATCGTGAATATTATGGGCCCGCTCGGCTGTCAGGCCGACGAGGTGCCCGACGCCATGCTCAAGCAGCCCGGCGACGTGATCAAGAAGGACGAGGTTATCGCGGAAGCCAAGCCGCTCCTTCCGTTCCTCAAGTTTCTCTCAGGTAGAGTCAGGTCACCTATCGACGGTTTTGTGGAGAAGGTTTCGGATGTAACCGGTCAGGTGATACTCAGAGAGCCTCCCCAGCCGGTGACAGTCAAGGCATACTTCGAGGGTGAGGTCACGGAGGTCATACCGGACGAAGGCGTTAAAGTGAAGACTGTAGCGACCTTCATCCAGGGCATTTTCGGAGTCGGCGGCGAGACAAACGGTGAAATCACGGTGGTTGCGGGCGGACCGGACGAGGAGCTGAAGCCGGAGCATCTGAAACCGGAACACAAGGGAAAGGTTGTTGTCGGCGGCAGCTATCTCTCCATCGAGGCGATCAGGAAAGGCGTTGAGATTGGAGTTGCCGGTATCATCTCGGCAGGCATGGGAGACAGAGACCTCAAGGAGCTTCTTGGATACGATCTCGGCGTGGCAATCACAGGTCACGAGAGCATCGGTCTCACACTGGTCATCACTGAAGGGTTCGGACGGATCAGCATGGCGCAGAGGACGTTCGATCTCTTGAAGGAGCGAGAA
>CAYLVL010000403.1:0-2774 GCA_964387135.1 uncultured Planctomycetota bacterium | reverse complement strand
TGATAAGCCACGACCCACAGAGTACCGAAATCGTAACTTCTCACCCGGCTGACGGCAAAAAATTAGCCGGGGCTATTTTTATTCGCCGATTTGTGCCAGCCTTCCGGGGATGCATGGAAGCGCTCCAGAGACTTACATCAAAGCCAACCTCGGCAAAAAAGAGGCGGAGCAGTTGTACAAACTGGGCCGGGAGGCTTGCGTCGTCCCTCGGGCGACCTAAGGGTCGCCGCAACGACAGGCGCAGACCATGAAAAACCACCCTCCATTCCGGGTGGCGTAACCATCATCACCTTTTCAATCCGGATCTACGCACCAACCTCCGACAGTACCTCCATCGGGGACGGCAGCGGGTCGATCTGGAGCGCCGCCGCGACAGCCATCCGAAGCCGGTCGTGCTTCTCCTCCCTCGAAAGAGCCGGATCGTCCTGCCGCAATGCCGTCCTGACATCCGCCGGAAGCTCCCGCACGAACTGCCCGAGCGCCCGGTTGGCGACCACCGAAAGCGACTTCCAGCTCGAGTATTTCTTCATTCCCAGCGCCTTCAGGTAGTCGAACGTCATCTCCCACGTGCACACATCGTCCTCGAGCCTCGACATGAGCAGCAGGTACCTGTCCGGCTTCCCGCTTTCCAGAATTCTCCTGAGGGCTCTCGTCAACTCCCCTGCAATCCGGTGCACGAACGCGCGCATCTCCGCCGGAAGCTCCCTCGGGGGGTCGGGATCGACATCCGGTGATGTCCGGCTCACGGCCCACGCGAACTCATCGGGGAACCTCTGGTACAGGTTCCCGGATGAATCCTCGTGCATCACGAGGTCCTCGATACTGGGCGTGCGCTCGCGGCTAACCGATGTCGAGCGCTCGTTCTCGGCCCATTCGAGGATGACCGGGATGAAGTACGCCTCAAGGCACTGGGCCTCCTCCATATCTCTCGCCTCACGCAGGCTGAAGGAGCCCGCGTGACGGTCGCGGATGACCTCGAGCACCTCCTGAAAGAACGCGCGATCGAGCGATTCGACCTTTATCGCGTGTTTCTGGAGGAAAGCGCGGTACGGGGTTCTGCCCTTGAGTTCGGTGTAAACCTTGCGGAGGATGGTCCAGCGAAGGTCTTCGGCCAGCTTCGAAAGCTGGTCCGGCGCAGGTCGCCACGAGTAGGTTCCGGACGACACCGGCGCCATCAGGAGATGGATTAGAATCTCGATGGGAGTTGATCGCCGGCGCTGCGCCTCAGGTCCGGACATGCCGCACCTCCATCCGGCGACCCGATTCATCCCCCGGATCCCACGGCTGATCGCCCTTCCGCGCCATCAGCACATCGGGGGATTTCACCAGCGGAGCGATCTCATCGCCGGGATCCCACGGGGGATCGTCCGATCCTCTCCTCTCGGCGCTGATAGCTGAGCTGCACGGCGAATCGTCCGCGGATGCAATCAGAGGCGCTCCAAATCCGACAAGGAGCGCCAGCAATATCAATAAAGCCTGTATGTATCTAAGAGGTCTCATAGCCCTCGCTTTCATAAGACCGTCGGGAAACAGTTATGTTCGGCCTTACCACCTAATTGTATCACGAATCCGTTTCTCGATGGTCTCCGGATCGTTCCCGGCGAGCGCCCCGAGGTAGTAGAGGGCCTCTACAGCCGTCTCCTCGTCCGGACCCATAGCGCCCGGGTACTTCTTTCGAGCCTCCAGAGCCCTCTCGAAGATCGCGTGGAACGCCTCGTCATACGCTCCCACGTTTCTCAACGCGAGGGCATGCGCACTTTCGAGAAAAAACTCCAGGGGCGGACGGGAATCCTCGGCGATTCTCTCCCCAACCAGCTCTCTGGCCCTCGCGATTGTCTGATCCATCGTCTCACGATCCCCCAGTCTGCCGACCACAACCGCCTTGGTGGCCAGGATCGTCACCATATTGGACCATGATCCGGTCCGTTCCAGTTCATCTATAAGCCGGTCGAGCACGGGAACCAGGTCTGCGGGATTGTCGGTCGTGCGAAGCCTTGCAAGCACCCGATACAGGGTGGTCATAGCCCGGGTAACCCGGTTGATCTCGACACCGCCGGATTTCTCGAGCTTCGAGCGCATTTCACCTATCTGGGCCTGCTTCTCGTCAGAATCTGCGGCCAGCGCGAGCCATTCGATCCATACAGCCGCGACCTGCGGGTAGGGGCTGGCCAGAAGGGCGTCGATTGCCTCGGATGCGTGCGCCCAGCTACCTTCATCCCGGCCCATCAGACGCTCGACCTGGGCCTGGCTGAGCCACAGGAAGGCCTTGCGGTAAGCTGTAGGAGCGTATTCAAGCGCCTTTTCGTACGCCTCAAGAGCCTGCGCGTATAGCCCGACCTCGTAGTCCAGATGCCCTACAAGCTGGTAATACTGGTATCTCTGGCGCGTCAAGGGTCCCAGCACCGCTTCCCATTTCCCGATGCTTTCGGACCAATCCTCCGCCATCTCGCGTGCCTTCTCAACGTCCCCGCTCCGAAAAGCCGCGTTGGATGCGAGAAACACAAGCTCGTGACCCGCTTCGGCGACCGCAAGGTCCTCGATGTCGGCGATATCCGGCGGATTCTCCCACGCGGCAACCTTTCTGAGCGCCTCCAGTCCCGTTTCGGTCGATGCTTTCAGCTCCCGGAGGTCACCGGACCGGTAGGCGCGGGTCGCATAAGCCAACGATGCCACCGCTTCCGCCAGCGCCTCATCAGCGCAGAGCTCAGGGGCTTTCTCGGCAAGGTAATCCGCGAAATCGTCCGTCTTTTCCGGAATTGTTCCCAGATCGGGGG
>CAYLVL010000402.1:0-2784 GCA_964387135.1 uncultured Planctomycetota bacterium | reverse complement strand
TATGATCGCTTAAATCTTGGACGGTAATAAATCCACCGTTCTTCCGAGAACAGGCGGCTATGGCAGCATCAACGGCATTGCCTACCTGCAATAGCATGCTAACCCCAGCCGGTGCCGCTGGGAGCTGACCGGTAGCCACCATTCCGTAATTACTCATAACTGCCGAGCAACGGGATGGGAACAATTATCTCAAATCCAGGCTCGCCTACAGGGGACTGGCAAGTCAGCCAACAAAGAAATATTATGGCTATCTTTCCCAGATAGCTGCCATTCCCTGGCCACCACCGATACACATGGTTTCCAGCCCGCGATGTAAATTCCGGTGCACCATGTCATATATGATGGTGACCGCCATTCTAGCTCCAGTACAACCGATGGGATGCCCCAGTGATATGCCGCTACCATGAGGATTAATCTGGTCAAAGCTCCAGCCAAGCTCCTTCAGGCAAGCCAATACCTGAGCAGCGAAAGCCTCATTAAGCTCGATAACATCAATATCCTTATTGGCAAAGCCAGTTTTCTTGAACAGTTTCCTAACCGCAGGAACTGGCCCCAACCCCATATAATTAGGGTCTGTTGCACCTGAAGCCCAGGCAGTGAGGGTTGCCATGGGCTCAAGCCCTAATTCCTTTGCTTTTTCCTTTGACATAAGCACCACCGCCGCTGCTGCATCGTTGATCCCCGCGGAATTGCCAGCGGTAACTGTGCCATCTTGGCGAAACACTGGTGGCAGCTTAGCCATCTTCTCCAGAGTGGTATCCATAGGGCGTTCATCGGTATCAAATATGATAGGTGCCCCTTTTCTCTGTGGAACAGAAACCGGAACTATCTCATCTTTAAACACGCCATCCCGTATAGCGGCTCGAGCCCGCTGGTGACTGAGAAAACCAACCTCATCCTGCTCCTCACGGGTAAAGCCAAATCTACTAGCGATTTCCTCAGCAGTGTTTCCCATGTGATAGCCGTAGAATATCTCCCATAATCCATCAAATACCATGAGGTCTAGCAATTCCCCTTTGGCATCAGTATCCATACGATAACCCCAGCGAGCTTTAGGCAGGACATAAGGACAGTAGCTCATACATTCCATCCCCCCGGCAACCACAATATTGGCCTCACCCAGCATAATAGCCTCAGCGCCCAAGGTGATAGCTTTTAGCCCCGAGGCACAGACTTTATTCACAGTGAAGGCGGGGGTCTCTTTGGGAATCCCGGCATAGATAGCCGCCTGACGAGCCACGTTCTGTCCCTGCCCACCCTGGAGAACATTACCCATGATTACCTCATCAATGGGAACGGCACGCAGGGAAGAATCCCAATCGTAATATCCTTTCTCCAGCTCTATCATGCCATCGCCTTTAAGAATATCGGGACCGAATTCCAGAAGTGCCTGACCAAAATTCGGTCTCAAGCCGGCTCGCTTGAGCGCCTGCTTAATTACCACACTACCTAGATGGGCAGCTGACATGCCCTTTAAAGAACCACCAAAAGCCCCGATAGCTGTCCGCGCACCACTAACAACCACTACCTGCTTCATTTTCTCTTCTTAGCCCTCATTTCTGGTAAAGTGTTGCTGTCTGAGCCCGGCATTGGCTTTTAACCCCTTGAGCCTAGGCGTAATCCACCATGAATATAGAAAACTTCCCCGGCTAGAGCTTGGTTACGGTAAAGTTCCATTACCAGAGAAGCCACCTCCTCAGGCTCTATCAGACGCCTAATAGGCACCTGCTCCAAAATTCTGTCCAGCACCTTCGGCTCCATTCCCTTGACCATAGGCGTCGCCACATACCCGGGAGCTATCGCCACACACCGGATCCTATGGGCTACGTCTCTCCGGAAAAACTCGGCGGTAATTACCCTAGGCATCACAGAAATAGCTGCTTTGCTTGATGAATAGTTGATCTGCCCGGCTGTTCCCAGAGAACTGGTGGAAGAAATCAGGCATATTAACCCGTAACAACCTAAGTTAATCATCTGTTCAGCGCACTCCCTTACCGTCAAAAAAACGCCAGTGAGGTTAACATCTATGACTGACTGAAATTGTTCCAATGACATCTTTCTGGCCACTCTCCGGGTATCACGGTCAATGGAAAGCATGAGACCATCCTTTATAATACCGGCGCAAGGAACCACCAAGTTGATGGCGCCAAATCTCTCCACTGCCAAATGAGCCAGGGCGCGGTTGTCGGCTTCCTTGGTTACATCACAAAGGGTAACCACCACCTCCCCTCCCATTTCCCGTATCTCTCTTTCCACTCGCTGAAGGCTTGCCGGGGCAACATCGGCTAAAACAACCTTGCCCCCATTCTTAACCCATTGTTTAGCCACCGTTTCCCCGATGCCACTACCCCCACCAGTAACCACCGCCACCGCACCTGAAATTTCCAGCATTCCGCTTACCTCTTACCTGTTAGCCCTGCTTGGTGAACTCCTCATATAAGTCACGCTTATCGATAACCCGTTTCGCCTTAAATTCGGTTCTTTCCAAAGTATCAGGGGGCAACATCTGAACTATCGTCCGAAGCCCTCGTGCTCGTAGTTCTGCCTCAAGCTTCTCCTTCAACTGAGGGACAACCTCGGCATCCACGTCCTTGACATACTCCACCTGAACGATAAGCTCGTCCATAGTTTTCTCTCGGGTAATAATGATTCGATATTCGTCGCCAAATCCCTCAATTCCTCTAATTACATCCTCTATTGCGCCGGGGTAGATATTTTCCCCTCTGACGATAAACATGTCGTCCGCCCTGCCGTATATACCCTTGGGCAACCGAGGGTAGGTTC
>CAYLVL010000401.1:0-2789 GCA_964387135.1 uncultured Planctomycetota bacterium | reverse complement strand
TGCGCATTCAAACTTAACTCTAAATTCGTAGTTTGTCAATATGTTGGGGGGGGATGGGTTTCCCGGCAGGCAATAGGCCGGTGAGGCATTCGCCTGATTGATTTGAAGACCGGGAATCCCGACATCAGCAGGCCCAAACTGGGGTCCCACCTTGCCTTCTATTCTATCAGATCAATCGAAGACGTGGGGATATCCAAACAGAACCCGGGCAGATGGGTGCCCGGGGTGAGTTGCTTCAGAATTGCTTCCCTGCCCGATTGGATTCAGCGGCCCGTGGATGGCTGCCAGACCTCTCCTTCGAACGGCCCCTTCAGAGTGACCTGTGGAGGCACCCCTGCGGCGATGGTCACCTCGAAGATCTCCTCGCCGTCCTGCTCGCCGATGATTGTAAACTCGGTTCGACCGCTCTTGACGAGGGTGTTGTTGCGCTCATCGAGCACGATCATCGCGTTGTAGGCGAACCTGCCCGCGCGCTGCGGGTCGGTAAGGCCCCTGGTGACGCACTTGTATACGCCGGACTCAACGAGCCTGAAGCTCTGAACGTAATCCATGAACTCGGAGCTTGTCTTCAAATTGTTTTCAACGACCTTTCCGAGATCGCGGTCCTTGGCCGCCTGCGGATCGAGAAGCCCCTGACATCCTGCCGCGACGATCAGCAGGGCGGCAAGAGCAAGAAGAAGAATGCGTTTATGCATGATGATTCCTCACCTTCCGGGTTGTTCGGTATCATTATCGTCAAGAACCCGACCCGAGGTCAAGGGTTCAATCGTCGTAGCGGCTGTGGCGGTCGCGCACCGAGCCGCCGTTATCGTCATCGTCGTCGTTGCCGTCTTCATCCACAAGAATGCAGAGATCGCCCTCGGTGAAACCCGTACCCGTTACAACTGCTGCCTTGCAGGTTGTCAGGTCGACCTCGGTCACTCTCACGCGCCCGATCAGGGTCTCGTCCTGCCAGACAACCTCGCCTGCCTCGTTGGTGATATCGGTGATGTCGAACACCTCGAACTCCATTCCTTCCTCGATTTTTCCATTGGAACCCAGACCGATAATGACGAAGTCGGGTGTGACCGCGAGTATCGGAGCCTGGATCGGGAAGAGCTCAAGGACTTGGGCCATGAGGTTGTCGATGGCCTTGAGAGTGGCCTTGCCGATCATGCTGTCCATGAACTCGTCGGAATCGATCTCGATGTTGCCGAACCAGTCGCCCCAGTTGCCGCCCTCGACATACACGCCGGTATCGGATTCCTTGCCTTCCGCGGCAGCGGCCAGAACGGTTTCGCCCGTGGTTGCGTCGACCAGCACGAAGTCGAGTCGCACAACCGCTTCTTCCTCGCTTATGTCAAGTCCGCCGAATCCGCCGAATCCGCTGAGGAAGCCGCCGGTGGATTGCTCTTCATAACCGAAATTGGTCACGCGCCCGCTGAGTATGTATTCCACACCCAGCACGTGGCCCATCTCCACGGCGGTTTCCTGCTCGATGTAGCCCGACTGCCCGAGGCTGATCTCCTCGATTATCAGATCGAGGTTCTCGCCGCGCTGGATGACATCGAACCTGCCGGACTGGACGAGGTAGGTGGTGACGATGCTCGTCAGGCCGTTGCCGATCGTTGAGTTGTAGTAGTTGGGCGGGTTCTCAAACGTGTACACCGCGATCCTCGGTCGTCCCGTCGCCCGACCGTCCGAGCCGGTGGAGGAGGTGGAGGTATCCGAAGTGCCGGATGATGTGATTGATGTCGTAGTCGTGGTCGTGGTGTTTGTCTCGTCGGTCTCGGAATCCTGGGCAAAAGCGATCGCGCAGATTCCCATAGCCATGAACATGACAAGCATCATGCTTGCAGAGATTCTCAGCATTTTCATTGGGATTCTCTCCGTTGGGTTCTCTCCGGTGAAGCCGGGTTACATTCGCAAGGCCCATCAGAAGCGTACAAAAGGGCATATGGAGTGTCAAGTTATGCAGGGAGCCTCTCGACATCGGGCCATTCAGCATAGAGAAAGAGCATCTGCCCGTCCCGGGTCCCCCAGATGGGAATGTAGAAGCTGTTGCCGATCAACTCGTCGGATGTCGTGTCGATGTCGAGCCATACATGATTTTCCTCGATCCAGACCTGGCTCCAGACATGCCCCTCGCTGCCGTACAGCCATCCTGCAACCTGTCTCGCGGGAAGTCCGGCGGCTCGGGCAAGGGTGATGTACAGGTCGGAGTGGTCCCAGCATCGACCGTAGCCCTGACGCAGGACCTGCTCGACACCATACCTGCCGCCCACCTGACCGTCATAGTCGATATTCTCCCTGACCCATCGAGCCAGCTCCAGGGCGATCTCAGACGTATCGTACCCCGTGCGCGTGATGACATCGTCGACGATGGCCCTGACCTGCTCGTTCTCAGCCGGCCAGAAATCCGTCGGCTCACGGTACGGCTCGTCGTCTTCGGGAGGGACTGCGATTGGAGTGCCGGTCTCGACGGTCATGACGACATCCACCACCGGCATGCCTTCGATGTCGGGCGGCAAGGCCAAATGCCCGACGGCTATCGATTCATCGACAAGCTCAAGCTCGACCTCGGGATCGCACTCGATCCTGGTCCATTCCTTGAATGTGAAGAACGGAAGGGTGTCGCCGTACTCCATGGATGGATCCTCCGCGAGGACGTCCTCGTCGCTCCAGCCTTCTGAAAGGCCGACGGAGCACGCGTTGATGGTCATATAGTCAGCGCTGGAGAGCGGGACGACACTGAAAGCCACGCGGAAGCGACTTCGCGCACTTGGCGAGGGGGGCGCGACGTTTGCCAG
>CAYLVL010000400.1:0-2793 GCA_964387135.1 uncultured Planctomycetota bacterium | reverse complement strand
CAGACCGGAGCCGTCACCGAGCTTCCTGAGTATCGCAAGCCTTTCGCCATCTGATGAAACCGCAAGCTCGCTGATCCCAAGGTCGGTTGTATACCAGAGGGTCTCGTCGACAGTGATCTCCGGTTCCCTTTTGATGTCCGCATTGAATGTCTCCTCCGGCTCCGTCCGCGTGAATTGAAGCGCCACGACATGATGCTTCCCGTCTTCGCCTGTACCCGCCAGCACAACAACGTCGTTGCCGGAGACATCCCAGACCTCGCCTTCCGTCGCGATGAGCTCATTCTCAAGCGATGCATCGGTCGTCTGCCTTGAGTCGCGCTCGAGTCTTGTGACCATCAGTCGACCGTCACGATCATCCCGCAGGATATAGACCGCGGAATCGCTCGATTTAATTTCGCGCACGTTCTGGAGGCCCGTCAGAAGGTGGTTGATGTCGCTGGTAGAGTGCATGATCCGGCAGATCGCAGTTCTGCCTTCGGATGTTTCCCAGTAGTAGATGGGATTGGAGATATCGAGGTGCGGCTCGATCATGTTCTCGACAATCCCATGCCCACGGTCACCCCGCGAGCATCCCGCAATGAGGATCATCAGTATTGCCATCGCTGTCAGCGTTTTTCTCAAAATGTTTCTCCAATTCAAGAAGCTTGCCGCTGCCCAAGAATAGCCTCATTGCACCACCATCTGCAATGGTCGATTCAATCCACATCCTCAAGGTTCGCTCCGGTTGATATTCTGATTCGCTTCCAATCGCCCTTACGGAACAGCCAGAAGTAGATGGTGGACTCGATGGCGGAGGATGTCGCCATTGCAAGCCATACACCCCACTCCTCCAGGCCCGAGTACCGGACGAGGAGATAGGCCAGCGGCAGGCGTATGATCCACTGTCCGGTGATGTGTGCGCTCAGGGGCCGGATGCTGTCGCCCGCTCCTCTCAGGCAGCCTACCAGCACAAAGCACGACTGGAAAATCTGGGTGATCGCGTTGATTCTCAGGTACCAGCTTCCGGACGAGACCACCGCAGGATCCCTGATGAAAAGGCTGACGATTCGCTCGGGGATGAGAAGAAACGCCAGGCACGCAATCACCATCAAAACGAAAGCGACTTTCAGTGAAGCCCATGATGCCTCCTCGGCTCTTTCGGATTTCTCGGCCCCGAGATTCTGCCCGACCATCGTGCCGGTCGCGATAAACAAGCCCATGAGCGGGATAAACGCGATCGCCTCCGCATGGAAGCCGACTCCAAGCGACGCCTGGGCGACGGTTGGCAGGTAAGTCAGCGACAGAATCGAATAAAGCAGGATCACATTCACATTGCGGAGCAGCGACTGGAGGCTGTTCGGTATTCCAAGCCTCAGTATGCCCCAGAATTCGTCCAGGTAAGGCTTGAAATCAGGAATCCTCAGGACAATCCGGTATGCGCCCGACAGAAGCAACAGAAGCCCGACCAAAGAGCCGACTCCCCTCGCGGTGACCGTCCCGACGGCGGCTCCGGCGATCCCAAGCTCAGGGAATCCCCACGCCCCGAATATCAAAGCGTAGTTCAGGAGAATATTGATCACGTTGATGAAGAACATGATGATCATCGGCGTGAGAGTGTCGCCCAGTCCCTGCATGATGGCGCCGCCGAGGAAGATCAGGAAGAAGAACGGCATCCAGTCGAAGACGATCCCGGTGTAGGAAAGGGCGGCCTCGGTCACATCCGGCTGTGCATTGAACGGTCGGAACAACTCGGACAGGAAGAGATTGCCCACGACAATCATGACGAATCCGAGCGCAATGGCGAACATGATCGCGTGAGACGCCGACCGTCTCGCCCTTGCATGCCTTCCGGCGCCGGTATGCTGCGATACATGCGTGATGACCGCGAAGCACATTCCCCATCCCAGCGCGAAAAGGAGATTCAAAAGCGCATTGGACATGACCAGCGCGGCCAGAGCTTCCTTGCCGAGCGCGCCGACCATGATGATATCCGCGATGCCGATCGCCAGGTTGAGCAAGTGCGAGATGATAACGGGGATCGCCAGCTTCACAGTGGTCGACATAATGGGACCACCCGTAAGGTCGAGGCCTTTCGCCCGCGCAAGGCCGTTACCCGGCATCTCCGGATCGCTCTCGGCCGGATCGAAAATATCGCCATGACCGGGCCCTATGTCGCTGTTCCCGCGCATGCGCTGAGACACAAAACGCCGGATGCGTTCTCGGCATCCGGTCTTTCCCCTTACGGGAGAATACATATTACCACAGTGAAACGATGGGCAAAAACGCTGAAAAAAAAACCGGGACGGCTTACAGATCGGGCATGGTGATGTACTCGGCGAATATGTCCGCGCCGGCGGATGTGCCTACACGGCTCGCGCCGGCCTTCAGCATGACCTCAAGGTCCTTCCGGGAGCGAATACCGCCCGCTGCCTTCACTTTCACTCGTCCCTGCGCGCTGGCCCTTAAAAGCCGGACATCCGCGACCGTCGCGCCGTGAGGTCCGTGACCGGTTGATGTCTTGACGTAGTCGATACCCGCGGTCGCGATGTGCTCGACCGCCCAGCGCTTCTCCGCTTCGGTAAGATAAGCGCACTCGATTATTGCCTTGAGCACAACCGGCTCGTCGCGGATGGTCTTGCGAGTGTTTGAATAGCCCCTCAAGTCCTTGAGCTCCCCGAGAAACTCGGCGTCGTTGCCCGACTTCAAGTTGGAGATATTGACCACGAAGTCGATCTCCTCGGCCCCGCGATCGATCAGGTCCTTCATGGCCTGGATCTTGGTGTGCCTGATCGTGTAGCCGAACGGGAATCCGAT
>CAYLVL010000399.1:0-2794 GCA_964387135.1 uncultured Planctomycetota bacterium | reverse complement strand
TTTTCAAAGCAGCACCTGATTCCACGGGGAGCCCGACTCCCCGTTTTTTCTTGGCATCGACAGAATGCGTGCCAGGTTTCGTGCGCTACATTTTGCCTCTTGATGCGATGAGCATTGCCTCCGCACTTGAGGCTGGGGCAAAATAATGCGATAATCTTAATGGAGAAACAGGGGAGACCGAACCTCCGGATGGCTTTCCGCATCTAACCAGTATAGAAAGAACCGTATCCCATCCGGAGGGAAATGAGGTTTGAGATGATTCCCAAACCCCAGCCCCCTCCAAACGTGAGTGAGGGCCGCCAGATGGAACGTGTTGCCACCTATGAAGGAGCCAAACCGGTTGACCGGGATGAAGCCCGTCGGCAGATGTTCGTCGGTCTGGTAGAAGGCATCAAGGTCGAGCTTTACAACTTCGCGCTGCGCCTCACAGGCTCGCGCGAGGAAGCGGAGGATCTCCTCCAGGAATCGTATTTCAAGGCCTTCAAGTATTTCCACCAGCTCCGTGACGAGGGCAAGTTCAAGGAGTGGATTTTCCAGATCACGGCCAACCAGTTCAAGAATTACCTTCGGAGGAAAAAGAGAGACAACACGTTCTACCAGGACGACACCGAGCACACATTTGTGGAGCCCGAGCAGGCGCACCGCAATCCCGACGAGCTTCAACTTCAGAAGGATCGGACCGCGGTGGTTCGCGAGGCGCTCGAGATGATCAGTCCGAAGATGCGGAGCGTGCTCGTGCTGTTCGAGCTGGAGGGCTACTCGATCGAAGAAGTCTCAAAAACTCTCGGCATAAGCCGGGGTACGGTCAAGAGCAGACTGCATTATGCCCGACGTAAACTCAGAGAAGTGCTTGAGTCAGGTCCGCTGGAGGGCAGGATTCACTTCGGATAGACAGGGGACTTGGAGGGGCCGAATCAGTACACGAAGGATCAGGCGAACAGGCAACGATGACCAGGAAGTTTAAGAAATCCGGTTGCAAGAGATTCAGGGCTCTTATCCAGAAACGACTCGACGGCTGTATCTCCCCCGAGGAAAACATCGAGCTAGACGAGCACCTTTCGGTATGTTCTGAGTGTCTCGATGAATTGACCTCTCTCGCGCAGGTGCAGGATCTCCTGAGCGAGAGCAGGGAGAATCCGACCGAGGTCCCCGGTGGATTCTTCGAGTCGCTGGCGACGAAGCTCGATGGGATAGCTCCGGCGAGAGGATGGCAGGGCATCCTTGCTCATCCGTTCTTCACGACGTATCGCAACATGGCCCTGGCGGCGACAAGCATCGTTCTTGTCGCCATTCTCACGCTGAGTGTCGGAACGGGAGCGCTGACGAGGCTGGACGGGAGCTACGTGGATAAGGCGGCTCCGGTCGATGCCGACGCGCTCATAATGACCAACAGCGGCGATGCGATGATTCTCCAGGGAGACAAGGGCGATCCCGAGCGCTACGCGAGGGCTCTGGACGATCTCGAAGCGGCATACGCGGAAGCCCTGGGAAAACAATCAGATGAGGATTCCGACGCCTACGTATACACCTCCTGGCAGGACGGAGAGAGTGCGTCTCCAAGCAAGTGACTGCGCCTGACACGGTGCGTGAACGACCCGACCGAGGAGGAGCCTCGGTCGTTCTGATGTCAAGAGGTGTGGGGACCGCTTTCAAGAGGAGCATGACGATCGGACACGGAAACAGAATCAGTATCGCAGTCCTGGCGGCATTATTCGCCGTGCTGTCGCTTATCCCTGCCGATGCGCAGGATCTGGACGACGGCTTCCCGGTCATGGTTTCCTACCAGGAGCTTGATGGGGAAGACTACGGCTACGCCAATGTAAGCCTCGCGATGACCATCCCGGCGGGGACTCCCCTTCTCGCCCGTGAGAATGCCATAGCGAGCGCGCTTTCGGTCCTTCACGACATCTGGGAGCTCGAAAGCGTCCACGAGGATATCAGTGCATTCATCGGATCCACCATCCCTATGGATATCCAGTACTCGGTTTCGGAGATAAGCGGAGCGGAATTCATTATTGCCCTGATGGACGCGTTTGAGACGGTCGCTGATGCGGGTTATTCAAGATTCCAGATCAATACCCCGGTATGCGCGACCGAACGTCTCCAGATACAGCGCACGGCGTCCAGGAGCGCTTACCCCGATCCTCCCAGGTTCTTTGCATGGTACATCGGCGAGGGCTCCGTTATCGCCGAGCCGAGCCACGAGGACTGGGTTCTCGCGGCCCTTGTCAACTACTCCGCGGCGATCCTGAGCTTCAGAAGTGAGCTCGGGCGCTTTCCGAACTCGTTCGCCGAGTTGAGGGAAATGAATCACCTGCTCATTGAGCCGGTTAATCCCTACACCGCGGATTCGGTGATGGAGGTGGGCCAGGCCAGCCCGGGTGACATCACATACGAGTATGTCGACAACGACAGTGTCGTGCTTATGGCGTACCTTCAGATCGGCTCGCAGATCGAGGTTGTCAGGCGCGAGATCAACCTTCCCGAAAGCGGCACTTACGATCTTCTCTATCGGGAGACAGCGGGGCTCGATCAGGCCGACAGGCTGGTGGCGCGGTATGTGTTCCAGATCTCCCAGATCCTCAACGAGTACTACAACACCTACATGGACCTTCCCTACCGGGTACCCCAGTGCGAGGCGGAGGGCTTCGCGTACGTCAGCTTCCCCAATCCCTACACCAACCAGGACGCCCAGCAGGCCGAAAGTCTCGCGAATATCCAGCCCGGCGACTACATCTACCATCGCATCTCGTCAAACGCCTACTACCTTGTGGGCTACGGTGAGTCCGGTGAA
>CAYLVL010000398.1:0-2795 GCA_964387135.1 uncultured Planctomycetota bacterium | reverse complement strand
GGCAGCGCGGGCTTCACCCTGAATCCGCTCGCTCCCTGGCCGAAACCGCACGGCTCGATGCACAACTCGCACACAACCGATGTTGTCGGTCCGAGAGACCCGCATGTGGCCTGGGAAGTCGGCGGACTTGCGAAGGAAGCGATACCGGTTGTCGATCCCGAGGACAGGACATTCACCGCGCGAAAGCAGCCGTACGGCGGCATCGACCTGGTCGTCCTCGACAGGCTGGGCGATACTGTCGCGGAGATGCCGTTCTCCGAGTTCGAGCCGAGAAACGCTCCCATGCTGGTCGGATGCTCGCTTCTCTGGAACGACATCACCGGAAGCGTGGTTCAACTGTTCCAGGACAACAGCTACGGGGTTCTTTACTCGCCGACCGGTCAGGGGCCTCTCGATTTCACCTCGATGAACATCGACGAGAACGGGCACGCTTTTATGATCGGACTGAGCAGCCTGGAGGCTTTCGACAAGCACGGCAGCTATTTGTGGGGTCGGTACGGATCGGAAGGCCCGTTCCTGTTTGTCGGGGAAGTCACCATTGCCGGAAATGGGCTCGCGGTCATCGGGAAAGTCGCGGCGGAAAGCTCCCCGGAAGGCCGGTTCGAGTTCTGGGCGCTCGATCCTGACGACGGCGAAATCGTGTGGACCCACCGTCCGAGGTTCCAGGATTCCCTGTGTACCGGATGTGCGGCTGATCCCGCCAACGGGCGTATTTACTTCGCTACGAAGAATCATATTGTCGCAATCGATCAGGATGACGGCGGTGAGAGATGGGTGCATACCGGCGAGAATTACTTCATTCCCCAGATCGCGATAGCGCGCAACGGCACCATCTATGCAGCGGAAGGATCTCTCGGCGAGACCGGCGGCACATCCAAGCTCGTCGCGCTTACGCATCAGGGCCAGTTGGACTGGGATTTCGAGGTGGAGAACGGCATCACCATCGGTCCGATTACGGATGCCGAGGCATACGTCTACTTCGCTACCGATGAGGGCGAGGTCTGGTGTCTTGATCCTGACGGTGAAGTAGCCTGGGCAAGGGAACTCGAGGATACTCCCTGCTACATCCTGTTCGGCTTCGAGGGAAGCGTCCTGGTGGGCGTGAGCGAGTCCGCTTTCGATAGAAGGCTGATCTGCCTTTCGGACTAAGGCGGTCCTGCGAAACCAATTGGGATTTGAGCTGCAATCGCCTTGTTTGAGGCGATTTTACTTAGCCGCTTTCAGGGGTCGAATCGGCCTTGTCCTCCCTGGGCTTTTCCTGGAATTCGGCTTTCATGCATTCCGGGAAATCGGGCGGGTCGATGTCCTGATCGAGAGGCGGGCAGGAGTCGCGCTTCGGGCAGGTACCGCACGCGCTTTCGTCCTTGCCGGACATCGTCCGGATGAAACTTCGCGCTGCGAAGTAGACCGCCACCAGGATAATCAGTCCCACCAGTATCGTTTCCCAGATCATCCCGTTTCACACCCCCCAGCCGAGGGCATTGCCCGTCTGGTACACGATCGTTGTAATAACCCATGCGAGAAACGTAAGCCCGAAAAACTGGAAGAAGGCCCATTTCCACGATCGCGTCTCCGCCCGGGTGATGGCGAGGGTCGCGACACATGGCGCGCTGATCAGAGAGAAAAGCATGATGCAGAATCCGATGAGTGGATTGTAGTTCTCCTGGAGCTTCTCCCTGAGCGTACCTGAGGTCTCATCAGCCTCCCCAACCGAGTATACGATGCCAAGTTGGGCCACGAACACTTCCTTGGCTGCAAGTCCCCCAAGAGAGGCGCTCACGAGCCTCCAGTCGTATCCCATGGTTCTGAATACCGGCTCCAGGGAGCGACTCAGACTCCCCATGAATGAGTAATTCAGTTCCTCCTCCGCCATCAGGAACTCGATCTGTTCGGTCTCGGAGACGTAAGTCCCGAGGACTTCATCCAGGTACTTCTCCGCCGCATTGAACGCTCGCGGATTCCGCTCCGCCGCCTCGGCAAGACGGCGCTCGATGTCGTTCTGCACCGTGATGTAATCGGGAGTTCCCTCCTCAAGCTCGAGGTCGGCCACCGTGCTCTCGAATTCATCCCGCAGATCGCTAATGGTCGCCACGGACGCCATGAATTCATTCACGTTACCAAGACCTGTAGGAGCAACCGGGGTTTCAGCCTGTTCGTTCCAGGCGTCCAGAACCGGCAGCAGTGCCTGGGCACCTTCAGGGATTCCCAGCTCCTCCGCGATATCCGCCACTCCCAGCTCATATTCAACCCTGAGCGAATCGAGCTGAGCTTCATAGTCCTGCGAGTATTGCCCGACTTTCGGGTAGCTGGTCGCCCACCAGAGGATGATGGCGATGGCGAGAATGACCGTCCCGGCTTTCTGGAGGTACATCGCGCCGCGCTCCCACGCGTGGATCACCAGACCCTGAAGCGTCGGTGTCCGGAACGGAGGTAGCTCCATCACAAACGGCGTACTTTCGCCTTTCAGAATGCTCACTCTCAGGAGCTTGGCGAGAATCACGGCGAGAGCTATTCCGATCAGGTAGATGAGCCAGAGCATCGGGCCCCTGAGATGCGCCGGGAAGAACGCCGGGATGATGAGCGCGTAAATGGGCAATCTCGCGCCGCAGCTCATGAGCGGGATCACGAGAATCGTCACCAGCCTGTCGCGACGGTTTTCGAGAATCCTCGTCGCCATGATCGCCGGTACCGAGCATCCGAACCCGATGAGCATCGGGATGAAGCTCTTGCCGTGCAGCCCGATCTTGTGCATCAGGCGATCCATGATGAACGCCGCTCGCGCCATGTAGCCGGTG
>CAYLVL010000397.1:0-2804 GCA_964387135.1 uncultured Planctomycetota bacterium | reverse complement strand
ATCGAACCAGTGGCCTCATCCTTATCAGGGATGCGCTCTAACCAACTGAGCTATAGCCCCCTGCACGCCTGAATTTAGCACAAGCCCTCTTTAGTGTCAACGAAACAACACCGTTGTTTCATCCCCGCTCCCCGCCGAGCGTGCGTGCCAGACCGGTCATATACTGAAGTCCTTTTACCGTCCGTGTCCCATACCACCCGCACATCCTCCCGTCGACAGCCTCGACCTTCTCGGCCTTCGCCCGACTCGCGATCTTCCATCGAAGCTTGTCGCTGAACTCGTACGGTTCCGACGGCAGAAAGATCACATCCATCGCCGTCCCATACAGATCGTCTTCCGAAATCCGGGGATAGCCGTTGAGCTTCCCGAATACATTCTCAAACGGGCCGACTTCAAGCAGGTTGGAGATGTAGGTGTCGGCGCCCGCGACCATCGGCGGATCCCACCAGACCAGGTAAGCGAATCTCACTCGCTCAATCTCTCCAACCAGCCCGCAAAGCTCCGCCCGGGCGCTCTGAAGCCTCTCCGACCAGTCCCACCCCGGCCCGATCGCATCAAGCATCCTGCCAAGATCGTTGAGAAGGAGCTGTATGTCCATGACCGACCGAGGCTCGCAGACATAAACCCTGGAGCTTTTTTCAATCTCCTCGATATCCCTTTTGCGGTTCTCCTCCCTGCCTGCCAGGACAACATCGGGCGCAAGTGCGCGGATTGCTTCTGTGTCTATATCCCATACGCCGCCGACCGTTTCGATCTCCCCCAGTCCTTCGATATCCAGGCAGTATTTTGTGACCCCTGCCAGCCTGTCGGCGCATCCCAGCTCTACCACGGTTTCAGTCAGCGACGGCACCAGCGAGACCACCCTCTTTACGGGAGAATCGAATTCCAGGATCGCGCCCCTTATGTCTGTCACGGATGCCGTCATGTGGCCCCCGAGCAGCCTCCCGGGACGATTATAACCATCCGGCGGTTACTTCGCAGGCTGTCGGGGCAATACTAATCACGGAGGACCGGCCGTGCGCCGGGAAGCGGCAAGAAAGCAATGTCCATAAGACTCCTAACCGACCTGCCGAACCGCATCAAGTCGCCCGAGCCCTGGAAAGACGTCCGGCCGAGCCTTCCGTGGCACGATCCCGGATTCTCCCGGCGCATGCTCAAGGAACACCTCGATTCCACGCACGATCTGGGGAGTCGGCGACCCGCCATCATCGCCTCCCAGATTCGCTGGATGCACGAGACATGGTTCGGGCCCCGGGAAGTCGAGACGATTCTCGACCTGTCCTGCGGACCGGGCCTTGTCGCGAACGCACTCGCCCGTATGGGCTACACCGTCAGAGGAATCGACATCGCTCCCGCATCGATAGACTATGCCCGCAAGGTCGCATCCGATGAAGGCTTGCGCGCTACATTCGTCCAGGGCGATATCAGGGAGATCGGTTACGGGGGGGGTTATGATGCGGCGCTGTTCACCTACGGGATGCCGAACAGCTTCAGATGGGAGGAGTTCTCAATCATCCTCCTCAGGATGAAGGAAGCGCTCAATCCGGGAGGTCTGGCCATTCTCGAGATGCTCACTCCTGACTCCATGCGCAGGAAAGCCGGCACGGATTGGTATACATGCCCGAACGGCGGCCTCTTTTCCGAATCGCCCTGCATTGTTCTCACTGAGTATTTCTACCGTGCTGAAGAGAACACGGCATGCAGGCTGAACTACGTCATCGATCCCGTCACGACCCGCGTAAGGGATTATGCCACCTGCTACCAGGCATACAATGAGAACGATCTTGAGCTTCTTCTGAAAGCCTGCGGTCTCCGGTTGATCGATGAATTCGATTCCCTTACGGGGGAGAAGGGGATCAGGGAGCCGGAGATGAAGGTCTACGTCGTGGAGCGAATCCTGACCGAGTAGATTCGGTCGGATCCGGGATCAAGCCGCTGCCCGTTCCCGACTTCGGGTGAATGCATGGCGACACGTGTCACAAAATCGGATTGGACCTTCATTGCTCTGATCCTCATTGCCGCGATCTCCAAGGTGATCTGGACGGTCGCGGGCCTCGATCATCCGATTATCGAGCAGTATCTATGCACATGGCCCGGCATCGGCATCGCGACCATCCTCGGTTACATCAGCTTCAAACTTGCCGAGTACGCCAGATTCCCCGGCTTCTGGGATGAGAAGGTCCGCAACCGGCAGAGGTTTCTTGTCCCGTTGGTCGCGGGCATTTTTTTCGGGCTTATCCAGATCATCTTCGGCATACTCGGGAGGCTCCCGGATATCCATGTCGATTTTCCTCTCTCGATCCCGGTCTATCTGAGCGGCGCGATTGTCCTTGAGATCATGTGGCACTTTTTCCCGATAGTACTGCTGGTCTGGCTGGCCTCGAGAGTTATCCTGAAGCAGAGGTGGCACGAGGGAATCTACTGGATGATTGCCGTTCCGCTGAGCCTTTTGGAGCCGATCGCGCAGATGGTCGCGATATGTCGGGCAGGCGTCGAGATGGGCGCCGTTACCGAGCCCACCCTTTTCCTCTTCATACTCCTGTCCAACCTGCTGTTGTTCTACTTTCTTCGCAGGTTCGGGTTTCTCGCGATGCTGACGTTCCGATTCTCGTTCTATGTGGTGTGGCACGTCATGTACGGCGGCTTCTGGGCGTGACCAGCATAGCGGGGGATGGCGACAACATGTCGCCACTCCGGGCGACTGCAAGTCGCCCCTCCGAACGGAGTCGCCCATCTGTGGGAACGCGCAATCCATCCTGCTATAATCCTACTCCGTGTCGCAGTCCGATAATACATCCCCTCCG
>CAYLVL010000396.1:0-2829 GCA_964387135.1 uncultured Planctomycetota bacterium | reverse complement strand
GTTCCTGACGATGAGCTACATCATCTTCGTCCAGCCGGCGATACTGAGCGATGGCTTCGGGTCCAACATGGACTTCGGATCGGTCTTCATGGCTACCTGCCTCGCGGCGGCGCTGGCGACTTTCGTCATGGCTTTCCTGGCCAATTATCCTATCGCTCTCGCGCCGGGAATGGGCCAGAACGTCTACTTTTCGTTTATTGTCTGTGGCGCGATGGGCTTCATGTGGCCGCAGGCGCTGGGCGCGGTATTCATCGCGGGCGCGATCTTCCTTATCCTCAGCTTCTTCAAGTTCCGGGAAAAGGTCATCGATGCCATCCCGCAGGGGCTCAAACTCGCTATATCGGGCGGTATCGGTCTCCTGATCGCCATGGTCGGCCTGCAATACGCCGGGCTTATTGTCGATGACCCATCGGTCCTTGTTAAGCTCGGGAGCCCGACCACCCCGTGGGCCCTTCTGAGCATTGTCGGGCTGATCATCATCGGAGTTCTCATGGCCCGGAAAGTGAGGGGAGCCATTCTCATCGGCATGATCGTTACAGCGATTATCGGGCTGTTCATCCCGGGTAACGTTCACCCGGATGGACCCGACACACTGGTCAAGGCGACCGGTATTATTGCCGCGCCCCCCCCCATGACGACGCTCTTTAAGCTCGATCTCGCCAGTTTCTTCCAATGGGGCGATGGCTTCTGGCTCCTTTGGGAGGTCGTTTTCATCTTCCTGATCCTCGACCTCTTTGACACGATTGGAACCCTGATCGGAGTCGGTCATGCGGCGGGCTTCCTGACGAAAGAGGGCAAGCTTCCCAGGGCCGGCAAGGCACTGATCTCCGACGCTGTCGGCACGGTTGCGGGAGCGGCTATGGGCACCAGCACCGTCACCAGCTACATCGAGTCCTCGACCGGTGTCGCGGAAGGTGGCCGAACCGGTCTCGCGAACATCGTGACCGGCATTCTCTTCGTCTTGGCCGTGTTCTTCAAGCCGCTAGTCGAGATGGTCGGCGGCGGCTATGACATCGCACCCGAAGCCGACATCTACGTCATGAAATACCCGGTCATCGCGGCTCCGCTCATCGTCGTCGGGAGCCTCATGATGAAGGGGTTGAAATCGGTCGACTGGGACGATCCGGCCGTGGCGATCTCTGCGTTCATTACCGTCATCATCATGCCGCTTACCTTCTCGATCGCGACCGGCATCTCCTTCGGCTTCATCGCCTTCGTGCTGATCAAGCTGCTTTCGGGCAAGGCCCATGAAGTGCACTGGCTGATGTACATCCTGGCCGCGGTGTTCATTCTCAGGTACGCGTTCATCCCGGTGTGGTGAGAATGTAGAGGGCATGAATCTGAGCGGTACTGCAATGCATCGGTGCTTGTCTGTGACCGGTGGCGGAGCGCTTGAGACTTTTTTCACAAATACTGGTATTGATTGGCCCTGCCAACCTTGAATAGCGGTTGAATTTCGTGTACATTCCGTAATTGCGGGCGGACGAAGGTTAGAGTCCAGGCGAAGTTGTGATAATCATCACACGGTCCCCTGACCGCCGGCTGACAGATTCGCCGGTACAGGGGGCGATGTTTTTTCCATATACCGTCTGTCGAATTGCCTGGGAGGGCGATTCGCTGGTTTCTGATGGACGAAGATGACATAAAAAAGGGCGGCAACGAGGGTCCGGATTCAAGGGATTCCCGTCCTGATCCCTCATCCAGCCTCGATCAGGTCAAGCCGGGCACCCCCTGGGGCGTAGCCAAGCCCCACATCTACACCCACGCCCGTCACGCTCTTGCCGGCTCGGAAGCGATCAAAGCCGCTTACGTCCCCCTCGACCTTCCCGATCTCCTCAAAAAGCGCATACTCGGTTTTCTCGGCAACTTCGGAAGCGGCAAGACAGAGGTCGCGGTCAATCTTGCCGTTCAACTGGGTCTTGCTGCCCGACAGGAGGACGATCCGTTCGAAGGGCCGGTCAGGTTAATCGATCTCGACATCGTCAACCCCTATTTCCGAAGCCGCGAGGCCATCGAGCCGCTCGCGGAGGCGGGTGTCGAGGTTGTCTCGCCGGGCGGTGAGAAGTTCTGGGCGGACCTTCCGATCATCGTCCCGGAGATCAAGGGATTCTTAAAGCTGGGGAAGGGGACGTTGATCCTGGATATCGGTGGCGACGATCTCGGCGCGAAGGTCCTGAGCCATCTGAAGGACGATGTGCCTCCCGACGATTACACACTGACGATGGTGGTGAATGCGAATCGTCCGTTCACTTCCGATCTGGAGGGCGCGAAGAAGGTGCTCGGCGAGCTGGAAGGAGCCGCCGGTCTCAGGATCGGCGGGCTTGTATCCAACACTCATCTCATGGACGAGACCACTCCGGATGAGGTCCGACGTGGCTACAGGTTCGCGAAGGAAATGAGCGAGAAAACCGGCCTGCCGCTCCTTGCTGTTTCGGCGGAGGCTCAGCTTCTGGAGGACGGCGAAAAAAGCGGATTGGTCGCGGAGGAATTCGATTGCCTTCTTCTGCCGGTGTACAGATTCATGCTTCCTCCGTGGAAGAAACCGATGGTTCAGGGACGGCTCGGCGGGGAGTCAAGAGCTATTGGACAAATCGACTCATCTGACGCATAATGCGGGTTTTCAATGCCTCCCGAGGTGTCCGTGTAATGCCAATCGTTAAGGTCCACAAGGAAAAATGCAAGGGCTGCGAGCTGTGCAACGATGCCTGTCCGCAGCAGATTCTCGGCATGAGCAAGGAGCTCAACAAGAAGGGTTACTTCTACGCGGTTGTGGAGGACCCCGGCAGATGTATCGGCTGTTGTCTCTGCGCGATCACATGCCCCGACGTG
>CAYLVL010000395.1:0-2837 GCA_964387135.1 uncultured Planctomycetota bacterium | reverse complement strand
ATCTTCCAGCGGATCGGGCACGAGGTGAACCTGAACAGCCCGAAACAGCTTGCCGAACTCCTTTTCGAGGAGCTCGGACTGCCGAAGATCAGGGGCACGAGCACCGATGCCGAGGTGCTGGAGAAGCTCGGCGTGAATCACGAGCTTCCCAACATGATCCTCGAATATCGATCCCTTTCCAAGCTCAGAGGAACCTACACTCAGAACCTTATAGAACTCATCGATCCGGAGGACGGCCGCATTCATACCAGCTACAATCAGACTGTAACTGCTACAGGTCGGCTCTCCAGTTCCAATCCGAATCTTCAGAACATACCGATCCGTACGGAGATCGGGAGGGGCATTCGGAAGGCGTTTGAAGCGAACTCGGATGATGATCTGCTTCTCTCCGCCGACTACTCGCAGATTGAGCTCAGGCTGCTGGCGCATTTCTCGGGCGATCCGGTACTGAAGAAGGCTTTCGAGAACGATGAGGATATCCATCGAAGGACCGCGATGGAGGTCTTCGATGTGAGCGCGGACGAGGTCACCCCGGACATGCGGCGGAGCGCGAAAGCCATCAATTTCGGAATTCTCTACGGAATGGGGCCGGAGGGCCTTTCTCGCGCATTGAAGCAGCCGAGAAAAGTCTGCAAGCAGTTCATTACGCGCTTCTTCGAAAGGTATCCCGGGGTCCAGTCCTACATTGACGGCAACCTTGAATTCGGCAGGAAGCAGGGGTACGTGAAAACGCTCCTCGGAAGGAGGAAGTACTATCCGGAACTCAATAGCGAGAACCGCGTCAAGCGTGCGGCGGCTGAAAGGGCCGCGATCAACCTTCCGCTTCAGGGTTCCGCGTCGGACATTATCAAGCTGGCAATGGTGAGGCTCTTTGAGAAGCTTCGGGACGCCGGGCTTCCCGATTCCATTCTCCTCCAGGTGCATGACGAGCTTGTCCTGAGCGTGCCGAAGTCTCGATTGGAAGAGGTCGGCGACGTTGTCGGAAGCACGATGACGGAGGTTGTGGACTTGGAGGTCCCGATGGTTGTCAATTGCAAGGCCGGGCCGGACTGGCTTGATATGGAGCCTCTACAAGACTACCGTTACGGCTGAATCCGAGTTGCTGTGATGCAATTCTATCGCCGGACTGGCCGGGCATAAGGTGATGGTCAGAATCCGATAATAGGGTGAGGCGGAAATGGCGGCATTTGCCGCAATTGTCAAGTTGTGATAAATTTCATCGCCCTGACATAACGAGCATAGGAAGTATGGAGAATCATGACCAGACTTGACATAACAGATTTGCACGCTCGCGAGGTGCTTGACAGCCGCGGCATGCCGACGGTCGAGGTGGAGGTTACCGTTGAGGGAGTGATAAAGGGACGCGCGATCGTTCCGTCGGGTGCTTCCACAGGTACCCACGAGGCGCTGGAGCTCAGGGACGGCGACGAGAAGCGCTTCATGGGCAAGGGAGTCCTCAAGGCGGTTCACAACGTCAACGACCTGATCCGTCCCCGGATCATCGGACTCGACGCGAGCGATCAGGCCGCGCTCGATAATAGACTGATCGAGCTTGACGGCACTCCCCTGAAGCAGAACCTGGGAGCCAACGCCATCCTGGGCGTCAGCATGGCTGCGTGTCGAGCTTCCGCCGCAGCCATGGACCTGCCGCTTTACAGGTATCTCGGCGGCAGCAGGGCCTCGAACCTCCCCGTTCCCCAGATGAACATTCTCAACGGCGGCAAACATGCTGCGAACAATGTTGTCGTGCAGGAATTCATGATCCTGCCGGTGGGCGCGGCGGATTTCGCCGAGGCTGTACGGTGGGGCTCCGAAATCTACCAGGCTTTGAGAAATGTCCTTCGCAAGGATCACCTTCTGGGTGGTGTCGGCGATGAGGGTGGTTTCGCTCCCAATCTCGAAAACAACGAGGAAGCCTTCCAGCTTATCGAACGAGCGATCCATAACGCCGGCCTGGTTGCCGGTCAGGATGTATTCCTCGCGATCGACGCCGCCGCGAACGAGTTCTTCGACGAGATGAGCGGAAGGTATCGCCTCGAGCCCGCGGAGGAGCCGATGACCGCCGAGGAGACCGTGGATCGCTACGCCAGGTGGGTCGCCAAGCACCCGATCATCTCCATCGAGGACGGACTCTCGGAGGATGACTGGTCGGGCTGGCAGTATATGAACAAGGTGCTCGGCGACAAGATACAGATAGTCGGCGACGATCTGTATGTCACCAACATTGAGAGACTCAGGCGCGGTATCGCCGACAAAGCCTCGAATGCCATCCTTATCAAGCTGAATCAGATCGGAACCGTCACCGAGACACTCAACTGCATGAGGTTCGCCGCCGAGAACAACATGAACTGCGTCATCAGTCATCGCTCCGGCGAGACCGAGGACAGCTTCATCGCTGATTTCACCGTCGCGACCGCCGCCGGGCAGATCAAGACCGGCGCGCCCGCCAGAACCGACCGGGTCGCAAAGTACAATCAGCTCCTCAGAATCCATGATGAACTCAGCGCTCCATACTACGTGGGCAAGTCGCCATTCAGGAGATGGCCCGCGCCCTATGTGATGCGAATCGTGGACATCAAGAGATAATCATTGTGAGTGGGAATTCAAAACGCCGCCCCGGAGCCATGGCCCGGGCCTTTTTCTTGCACGGGCGAATATCAGCACCTACAATGACTCCTGATAACGTGGATGAACCGTCTCGGATGCAACCCGGAACGCATCGTTAAGTCAACTCCCTGAATGCTTCCAGTACCGGAGGAGAAAATGCAAAGAAAGATGAGATGGGCTGCACTTCTTTTCGGCATTCTTATGGCAATCGCCATCTGGACGCTGACCGC
>CAYLVL010000394.1:0-2839 GCA_964387135.1 uncultured Planctomycetota bacterium | reverse complement strand
GCGAAGTCTCCCGATCTCCTGCTCGACCCGGCGGATCGACGCTCGCGTATCGCTCGCCTGGACATTTTTCATCAGTACTTGATGGGAAACCGAGGAAAGGGTAAGGAGTGCGAAGACGATGATCGCGAAACAGATCGTGCGCTCGAATCGAAGAATCGAAGAGACCTTGATGCGGGGCAGGGCAGGCGCCCTGACCACCTCTTCCGCGGCGGCTCCCCCCGTTGCCCGGGGCATGCCGGCTCCGCCGAAATCGGCGCTTTCGGGAATCGGCAGCTCCACCACCCTCGTCTCCATCCAGAACGCGGGGTTGTCGTGCTTGGGTAAGGCAGACACTTGACCCTTCTCCCTCTTCCTTGTGCCCCCTCACGGGTCACAGGAAATTGATTTGTCAACTGCTAATAGCAACTACCTGTACGAATTTATCGCGATATCACGCAACAGCTCTGAATGCCCTGAGTCTTGCCGATCTGCTGCGCGGATTACGCTCGATCTCCTCAATACCCGGTGTTACCGGCTTGCGTGTCAGCTTCTTCCATCTGGCGCGATCGTCACGGACTACCGACTTGACTATCCTGTCCTCGAACGACGACCAGCACACGACTGCCAGGATCCCGCCGTCTCGAAGGATTTCCCGGCAGTCGCGGAGACTTCTTTCCAGTGTCTCCTTCTCGCGGTTGGTCGCGACTCGGAGAGCAAGGAAGGTCTTTGTGGCGACATGTATGTCTCTCGGATGGAATTTCCTCGGTATTGCCTGCGCGACAATGTCGGCAAGCTGCACGGTTGTCTCGATAGAATGCTTCTCCCGCTCCCGCACGATGGCGCCTGCGATTTTCCTCGCAAACCGCCGCTCGTCCATGCCCTTCAGCAGGTCGGCAAGCTCCTGTTCACTAAGGCTGTTGACCAGGTCGTAGGCAGTAACGCTCCCCGAAGGATCAAATCGCATGTCGAGTCGCGAATTGTGACGGAAGCTCATGCCGTACTCCGGGCGATCGAGCATGGCGCTGGAGACACCAAGGTCGTAGACGATGCCGTCGCAGGGAACAAAGCCATATTTCTTCGCCACATCGAGAATCCGCTCGAAATTGGCAAGAACTCGTACGCTTCTGTCTCCGTACTTGCCCAGCAGCTTTTCCTGCTCTTTCTGCGCTCTGGGATCGCAGTCGATGGTGAGCACGCGGCCATCGGGCGGGGATGCCTCAAGAAGGGCTTGGCTGGTACTTCCGGGTCCGCCGGTCGCATCGATATAGGTCTTTCCGGGCGCAGGCTTCATCAGTTCGAGAATCTCATCAAGGAGAACCGGCGTGTGAGAGACCCTGGGAGAGCCGTCGCGGTGCTGGCCCTTATCCAGTAATGAGGCGTCGCTCAAGGTGCCGTTTCCTTTCAGCTTCGTAAGCGTCAAGCGACTTCCAGAGCTCGGCGTATCTGACACAACCGATAAGCACCAGGTCCTCGCCACCCTCAAAGCCCCCGTGCTCGCGGAAGGCTTTTGGCAATGTCAGGCGACCCTTGGCCTTCACCGGAACCTCGGAGAGGGAGCCGCCAAGCTCTCTCATCAGCCATTGCTCGTTCTCATCGGGTAAATCGGGGAGATTCTCCAGAGCGCTGAGAACGCGCTCGCGCTCCTCGCTGGGGTAGATCCTCACGAAACCATCGCCCCTGTAAAGATAAACGACCTCCCCGAACTCATTGGCGATCTCGCCCGGGAGACGCAACCTGCCTGTCTCCTCGAGCTTTGCGATGAATGTTCCGATGATCCTTGACAAAGTCTATGCCTGGTATTAGAATTAGTTACAACAGGTACTGAAAGACGAGCGAAAGATATTGTCAGCAGTGGTGCTATTTGTCAAAGTGAATCTGATATGCCGGGAAAAGGATACTTAACAAAAATGTAGGCATTTTTCCCAATTTGTTCCTGAGAAGCCTTGATATATGATTCACTTTTCCCACTTTTTCCCAAATTTAGCGTAAGTTGAGCACGGAGTCAAGTGGAATCTGGGCTTTTATCTGATTTTTTTCGCTATTTTCTGGCTATGACAGAACTTGCGAGCCGGGCATCATTGCTTTGCAGCCCGGTTTGGGGCTAAAATCTGTCCGTCCTCAGTTTTTCGGTCGGAAGGAAGGTGCCGCTATGCCCCGTAAGAAAGACAAATCCAACCTTGTCGGTCCCGCAATGTGCGAGAAGGTAGTCTCGCTACGCAGACAGCTCCACATGCATCCTGAATTGAAGTTCGAGGAGAAGAAGACCCAGGCGCTGATCCTGAAGGAGTTGGGCAAACTGGGCATCAAGGGGAAGAAGATTGCGGGGACCGGGGTGACAGCCATGATCCCCGGTCGGGATGGCAAAGTAAGAGGCAAGGTGCTCATGCTACGGGCGGACATGGACGCATTGCCGGTGGAGGAGGAGGTCGATTGCGAGTACCGATCGAAGATCAAAGGCCGGATGCACGCGTGCGGTCACGACGCGCATGTCGCGATGCTTGTCTGCGCGGCGGAACTGCTGAAGAAGAATCCGGTAGGGGGACCGGTGAAGCTGTGCTTCCAGCCGGGCGAAGAAGGCGGTGTCGGGGCGCAGAAGATGATCGATGACGGGATTCTCGAGGATCCGCGGGTAGGCGCGGCGTTCGGCATCCATGTATGGTCGGGGATTCCGTCGGGGAAGATGGGGATCGCGTTCGGACCGTGCATGGCGGCGGTGGACGAGTTCGTGCTGAAAATTATCGGCGTCGGCGGGCACGCGGCGTACCCTCAACTGAGTGTCGATCCGATCTACGCGTCGGCCCAGGTTATCACCGCGCTACAGAGCATCGTCAGCCGTAATGTGGATCCGGTTCATACTGCG
>CAYLVL010000393.1:0-2843 GCA_964387135.1 uncultured Planctomycetota bacterium | reverse complement strand
GCTCTTTACTCAGAGAAAGAGAGAAAAGAGGAATCGGTACAGAAAGCCCCACAGCCGAGACTGAACTACCTCGCTCACCTCCCCGGCCTTGTCGAGGAGCAGGTGATTGTATATCAGCCCGGCGATCCCGAGGGCCTGATCACAAGGCTGGTAAGGGAAATCGTGCTCAACCGCGAGGCCATCGCGGCGGAGATTCTAAAAACCGGCAAGGATGTCCCGCTCAATCTCTATCTCCAGTTCCTCGCGTACCTCGACGGCGATGAGCGCAAGCGGATTCTGGGCGAGGCCATGGAACGCTTCCCCACCGACAAAGAGCTATTCATCATGGCCGGCCGCATCAAATTGATGGAAAACGACCTTATCGGAGCAGCGAGAGATTTCGAGAAGGCCGTTCAACTCAATCCGGATGATCCGAGCGCATACATGCAAAAGGGAGAGGCCTATTACGAGCTCGGGCAGTTCGAGGTCGCATCGCATGACTATGATCAGGCCATCCAGTTACAGCCGGTAAACCCGCACGCTTACTACAACAAAGGCAACGCGCTTTTCTATATGGACGAGGAAGATGAGGCCTCCAAGAGCTACACCACCGCGGTGGAGCAGAAGCCGGACTTCGCCAACGCTCTCAACAACCAGGCTTCGATCCAGATAAACCGGGGCAACTACGCGGAAGCGATCAGGCTTCTCACGAAGGCAATCGAGGAGCAGCCGTCGTACGCCTTCAGTTATTTCAACATGTCCCGCGCCTACAAGGGCATGGGAAAACCCGGCGGCGAGGTTCTCAAGCTCCTGGAAAGGGCCGCAAGATCCGCGAAGTCCAACCTTCGCATGGGGCACGACATCAAGCGCAACACATACTGCCTTTTCCTCGTGTACGCCGCGCTCGGCGACCGTGAAGCCGCTCTCGAATACCTCAGGAAATGCTCCAATTACGATCTGCCGCTGAAGAGCTGGGGTATCGCGGAACGGATCACCAACGACGCTCTCAAGAACGATCCCGAGTTCCAGGCGCTGATCGCAACCGCACGATAGCCGGGTAATTCTGCCGTCCGTTCATGTTCCCCGTTCGGCGCGAGTTGCTGCCTCCCGCAACTGATTCGTCGAAACCCCCGATTCCAGGCGTCGGCATTGCTTGTCAGGTATCGCAACTTCTGATATAATGCGCGATAATTTTCTACTACCCGTTCAGACGGCGATTTGGACGTAGGGAGGCAGGCATGACTTCTGGCCCCTTTGGCGGAGGTTCCCAGGAATTCCTCGGCGAGAGTGCCAAGACCGATGCCGGGAAGCCGATCGTCTACATGGTGCATGCAGGCACGAAAGACCGCCGCGACAGCTCTGTAGACGTCATCCGCAATACCATTCGGGAAGAATTCGATTTCAGCGTGGTCGGCACCGAGCAGCTCGAAATGGAAAAGGGGTACCGCAGCAAGCTCTTCGACACGATCGAGGAGTGCGTTTGCGTCGTGGTCGTTCTCGAGAAGGTCACCCCGGAGCTTTCGTTCGAATACGGCATCTCGGTCTCGATGCAGAAGCCGCTCATCGCCCTCAGAAGCCAGAGAACACGACTCGACTATCACGAGGAGCCCGGCGAGGAGACCGAGGATTCGGGGTTCGAGGAAGGCAAGCATCCTCCGCTAAGATATGTCGCGAATTTGCCGGGTCTCACCGAGGATCAGGTCATCGTTTACAAGACCGACGATCCGGCGGACATAAAATTCAAGCTGGTGAGGGAGATGGCCCTTCATCGCGAGGCGATCGCCACCGAGATCCATCGTGCAGGTCACGAGCTGCCCCTCAACATGTATCTCCAGTTCCTCAAGTATCTCAGGGGCAAGGACAGAAAAAGGATTCTGGAAGAGGCGATGGACCTGTTCCCGAACGAGAAGAGCCTGTTCATCATGGCGGGACGGATCAAGCTTACGGAGAACGATCTGATAGGCGCCGCGGCGGATTTCGAGAGGGCGGTCGAGCTGAATCCCGAGGATCCGACGGCGTATATGGAGAAGGGCGGTGCGTATTACGATCTGGGGCAGTTTGAAGTCGCGGCCCGTGACTGGGAGGAAGCGATCAATCTCAAGCCGATTAATCCCCACGCGCACTACAATCGGGGCAATGCGGTCTTTTTCCTCGACCTTGAGGATGAAGCCTCGCGCAGCTATTTCACCGCCATCGAGCAGAAGCCTGACTTTGTGAATGCACTCAACAACCAGGCGTCAATTCAGATCAATCGGGGCAACTTCAAGAAGGCGGCGGCGCTTCTCGAGGAAGCTATCCATTTTCAGCCGTCGTATGCCTACAGCTACTTCAACCTCGCCCGGGCCAACTACGGCATGAGCCGCCCCTCGCATGAGATCGTCACCAACCTCATGAAAGCCGCGCGTCACGCGAAGTCCAATCTCATGATGGGGCACGACATCAAGAGGAACACCTACTGCCTGTTTCTTGTATACGCGGCACTCGGAAATCGGGATGAAGCGCTGGTGTATCTCAGGAAGTGCTCCAATTACGACCTTCCCCTGAAGAGCTGGCGTATCGCCGACAGGATCACATGTGAGGCATTGAAGAGTGATCCCGAGTTCCAGGCGCTGATAGCCACCGCAAGGTAAGCATCGATACGGCATACACATGAAAACGGCAACGCGGGTTGTCGTCAATTGCGGCAGGCTACTCACATAAGCTATTCTAATTGGTGAATGAGCCCGACGGACGAAATTCCACCGCCGCGTTTCCCACTCTGGTGGTACGCACTGCTGGTGGTCCCGTTTCTCGTTTATCTCAAGGGACTCGCGCCGTCGGTCGTGCTCGGCGACACGGGCGATTTCCAGACCGCCGGATGGATC
>CAYLVL010000392.1:1640-2853 GCA_964387135.1 uncultured Planctomycetota bacterium | reverse complement strand
GAGCCAGTCTGCACTAGGGGAGCTGTGTTCCGAAACCCACTTGAGAAGATCATCGAACCGCTCGAACATCATGAACCCTCCTCCTATCCCTCATCCTCCTCTATTCCACCCTTACCTGGAATACTTCCGTGCCGTTCGAGATTTCAGCGATAGCGGACCATTCGGCGCGGTAGGACTGCTCGACGACGTACTGATCGTCCACCCATCGTCCGTACTCGATCCGCGAAGTCGGCTCGCCCGTCTCGTAGATGGAGAACATGTAGCTGTACTTCTCCTCCCAGCCGTCGGGGGAGGGGCGACGTATGGCGATCTCCCAGTTTTCGCCGGAGCATTCGATGGGGTACATGCGACGGGTGGCGACCATGAGGCCGGCGAGCTCCTGGTCGGTCGGGGCCACCTCCCACTGGTTGAGGCGGACGACGACCCCGCTGGAGCGAATCGTTCGACCGTCACCGAGATCAATCTGCTCGTCGTAGGGGAAGAATTCGACCGCCTGGCGCGTGCCGAACCCGTTCGCGCCGGCCCACACGATGCCGAAAACCGACGCGATCAGCACGATGACTACTGCTGTGATGACAAGCGGGCGCATGAACGCCTCCGGAGCCCGCAGGATCGGGCCTCCTTCGAAATTAAAGATTATCAGAAACGCCTGCTGAATGCCAATTCAGAGCCTAAACCCGTTCTCCGACGGCCCGGTTCGTGCTATACTCCGGCGCATGCGGGGCGGTTTCATGATTCCGAACCGTGTTATATATATCGTAGAGAGGATGCGATGCAAGGCATGCGGGACGATGCTACGAAAGTCCACGAGGTAATCAGGGCGCGGCGCTCCATCCGGAAGTTCAAGCCCGATCCGATACCTCGGGATGTGCTTGATCGGATCATGGAAGCCGCAATATGGGCGCCGTCGGCCATGAATCGCCAGCCGTGGAAATTCTACGTGCTGACCGAGGAGATGCGCGACAGGCTGGCGAACCTTCATCAGGGCCTTATTGACGGCATGGAGGAGAGCATACGGGAGAAGTACGGGGAGGAGGGGGTCGAGATACGCAGGCAGCTCTACACCAACTTCGGCAACGCGCCTGTCGCGGTCGTCTGCTTCACCGAGACGATGGAGGACACGCCCAACCGCAACGTGATCTCCGCGTCGCTCGCCTGCCAGAACGTTGCGCTCGCCGCGTGGGCCGAGGGTATCGGGAGCCTGATGATGACA
>CAYLVL010000392.1:0-1630 GCA_964387135.1 uncultured Planctomycetota bacterium | reverse complement strand
TGCGATGACCGACGAGATCACCTACCTCTGCGGCGTCGATCCGAAGAAGCTCGTGCTGGTCATGGTGATCCTGCTCGGCTACGCGGACGATGATCCGGTCGCTCCGGAACGTCGCAAGAAGCGCGTGGTGTACGCCTCAACCCCAAGCGATATCCGGAATCAGTAGGCTTTGTGAAAGCGGGCCGCGACTCCCGTCTTTCATTCAGCGCCGTATCTATGCTATATTACCCGTCCCCCGAGGGGGCAGAAGACGGGGTGGCATGATCGGCTTATTCGGCCGGGGGTTTCGGCTGTTTAGATATTAACAGAATCTGAAAATTCAAGAAAAGGAGCCGTTCCAAATGCTAGGCGCGGTTAAAGACCAGATCAAGACGACGCTCGACGAGATCAGGGATGGAGGTCTCTGGAAAGCCGAGCGTATTATCACCACTCCGCAGGGAGCCGAGATCAAGACAACCGAGGGAGCCGAGGTCCTCAACTTCTGCGCGAACAACTACCTCGGCCTGTCGAGCCATCCGGAGACCATCAAGGCTGCGCACAAGGCCCTTGACGAGCACGGCTTCGGAATGAGCTCGGTGAGGTTCATCTGCGGTACCCAGGATATCCACAAGGAGCTCGAGGAGAAGGTCACGAAGTTCCTCGGCACCGAGGACACGATCCTCTATTCGTCCTGCTTCGATGCCAACGCGGGGCTTTTCGAGACCTTGCTGACCGCTGAGGACGCGGTCGTGTCGGACCAGCTCAATCACGCGTCCATCATCGACGGCGTCCGGTTGTGCAAGGCGATGCGGTTCCGCTACAAGAACTCCGACATGGACGATCTGAGAGTGCAGCTTGAGGACGCGAAATCGAAAAACGCACGCAGGATCCTGGTCTGCACCGACGGTGTGTTCTCCATGGACGGTTACGTGGCCAAGCTTGATGAAATCGTGCCGATCGCCAAGGAATACGGAGCGATGGTTATGGTCGACGACTCGCATGCTACCGGCTTCATGGGCAAGACGGGTCGCGGGTCGCACGAGTATCGCGGCGTCATGGGCGAGATCGACATCATCACCACGACCTTCGGGAAGGCGCTCGGGGGCGCGTCCGGCGGCTGCACGAGCGGTCGGAAGGAGATCATCGATCTCCTCAGGCAGCGCTCGCGACCATACCTCTTCTCCAACTCCATGGCTCCGCCTATTGTCGCGGCGACCATCCGTGTGATCGACCTCCTCAGCGAGACCACCGAGCGAAGGGACAAGCTGGAGTGGAACACGAAATACTTCCGCGAGGGCATGGGCAAGCTGGGCTTCGACATTCTCGAAGGTGACCATCCCATCGTGCCGATCATGCTCTATGATGCGGCGCTGGCGACAAAATTCGCGGACGAGATGTTGAAGGAAGGCATCTACGTCATCGGGTTCAGCTATCCCGTCGTTCCCAAGGGCCAGGCGAGGATTCGCGTCCAGCTTTCGGCCGCACACGAGAAGGAGCACCTCGACAAGGCAATCGAGGCGTTCAAGACTGTAGGCGAGCGCCTCGGCGTGCTCAAAACCGCAACCGCCTAGTCACGGAAGGGCGACTTGCAGTCGCCCGGCGTGGCGACATTCTGTCGCTGTCTATCACGACGAGGCAACCAAACCGCTAC
>CAYLVL010000391.1:0-2869 GCA_964387135.1 uncultured Planctomycetota bacterium | reverse complement strand
GTTTGGGCGGTCGGCTGGATAACCTCGCCGGACAATCTCTTCGCGGGCACGGAGAATCCGCTTCTTCTCGCGTTCCTGACAGCGCTTGTGCTCGGCGCCTGGAATCTGCTGGGATGCGTGATTGCGGCGGGATTTTTCCATGCCGCGAGCAGGTACCACGCCAGGACATTCGCGGGGTTCCGTGCCGCAAGCCTGCGCCTGTTCTTGTTCGGCATGATCTTCCTCTTCCCGGTGCCCCTGATGGCGCAGGTTCTGGGAGCCAACATACTCGGGCGCGTCCTTTCACTCGTTGTGACGGCCATTTCCATGGCTGCGGTGATCTTCGGACGAGCGCGGATCAGGGTCATCGAAGACCGGCTGTCCGCTCTGTCAATCGAAGAGGAAGAAGCCTCCAAGCTTGCCCCGCTTCGCTAGCAGCTTTTCGGGAGCTGTCGAGACAATGAAGGAGCGGGGTCTGAGAGATGTTCGCCTCCATGATGTTCTTCATGGTCCGCTGGAGAACGAGCAGTTCGACTCAATCATCCTGTTCGGACAGAACCTGGGCATTGCCGGATTCCACGAGAATGTCGGGCCATATCTCCAAACGCTCAAGAGCATGCTGAAACCGGGCGGAAGGATCATCGGGACGCAGATCTACTGGAATCGAACCACGAAGAAGAAGCATCTCGACTTCCAGCAGGCCAATCGCGAGCCTGGAAGGTTCCCGGCGGAAATTAGGCTCCGGATTTCCTACGGTGACATCGATGAGGACTTCTCCTGGGTGCTCACAGATCAGGAGGACCTGGTCGAAATCGCCGAGCGTGCGGGTCTGAAAGCAGAGGCAATCCTGGACTGCGGAGAAATGTACGGCTCCGTTCTGCAACCAGCCGAGACCGAATCCGCCTCCTGATCCGACCTAGAATCCCACCCAGTGGAATCGACTTTCGATCGTTGTCATCACCAGCAGACCTTCTTCTCCATCGCGCGTAACAAACGCCGCGTCCTGCGGCCCCCATAGCGCGTCCGGGTCGTCCGGATGCAATTCGATCGGTCCGAAAAACGGAAACGGATCGACCTCCCCGGTCCACGAGTCGATGAAATGAATCGTGTCCGTGTTGAAGCTCGCGCAGGCAAGAAGTCCTTCATCCGACACTTCTATGAATGGTATATAAGTCTTCTCTGCCTCCGAGATCACAATCGGATTTTGCGCGTCGTTCAACACGACTCCGTTTTCAAGATCAATCCGGAAAAGCCATCCGGCTACCCCCGAGCCGATGTACATGTAACGACTGTCGGGACTCAGGCCCATCGGTCCCGGTCCGCATATCCCCAGTTCGTAACTCGCGACAATTGTTCTGGCTTCCGGATCGATCACATGCACGCCTCCCGGATCGAGCGCGGCGGGCAGGTAGTCCGGTGGAATGAAATCGATCGTGCCGGAGCAACAAACGTAGACATAGTTCCCGTCGGTGATTACGTTCTGCGGATTAAGCCATTGCGTGTTGATCTCCGCGACAACCGCCGGGCTCTCATCGATCCCGATCTCGCTTACCCAGCCGATGCCGAACTCGGTAGGGAAATAGCTGATAGGATTCGGATTGGCCACCCAGCCCGCATCGCCAAGGATCGCAACTCCATTCGGGCTTGCGAAGGGCGTGAAACCTTCCGTAGAGACCTGCGTCGTTGCGCCGGAGGTCGTGTTGAATCGGAAGATCCCCGAGAACAGCGTTGTGATCAGTCCTTCAGTCGATGAGACGAAGTCAGCTTCCCACGGATTTGAATACGGGGGAAAAGAAACAGCCGATTCGCGATCGAGGCTGTCAAGGTCGTAGGACGCGAGTTCGTCGTCACCCGAATTGACAATCCATACTTTGTCGTCGATAGCGTTCATACGGTTCGGGTAAAGGCCGGGAGAGCCGATGCTGAGCTCAAGTCCGCCTGAAGGATCCGTTACAGCGACGTAGACATGATGTTTTGCACCGGATGGATCGGTATACTCGACCTGCGCGGACGAGCTTTCGTCGCCCATGAACTTGTAGATGAAACTACCATCCGTAAGTGACTGGATTCGTCTTGGAAGCTCACCCTTGACCTCAACTCGTACTATCGTCTCGGAAGCACAGAAGCCGGGAGGAGCGCCGATCCAGACTTCCGTCGTGGAAGGACTATAGCGGGCTGTCAGTCCTGCGAGGAAAGCAAGCTGCGCCACGCCTGGAGCGTTGGGACTGATGGTGATGGGGTCGGCGTTTCCGCATCCGATACCGAAGATGACAGAAACCGCCAGTGTTACGAAAATGATGGTTGTACTGCGTCGCACGATGCACCTCGTGATTAGGGGACGTACCCCGGATGGAATGAAAAACCGTCCGGGGAAGGACGGGTGCGTAGGTCACAATCGATTTGCGCACCGGTTCGCCTTCCCACCGAAAGCGTTGACGGCAGGTCCCGGGGGGCGGATATCCTGGCTACGGGGTCATCCATCTTCCCCGGCCTTCCCGGCCCTGTCAATCGGGGCCAGTGACCATGTTCGGAGAGACGTCGCCCGTTACAGTTGCGGGGGCAGCGGGACAATGTCCACTTTCCCACTCCCCTGGACTATGTCAGGAGTGTACGTCTACCGGGTCGGACAGTCAAGCGTTACCATCGTATGCACTTCGTGGTACCATGCCACCCTGTACCGCGAGGGGATCATGGTCACGCTTTCGACGATAGCGTCAGCCACGGGAGTCAGGGATCCTGACATCACGACCGTCTTCAATTATCTCCACAAGAAGGCGATGCCTGTCGCTGAGGCTAAGAAGCCGATGTCCGTAATCGCCCCCGCGGTCAACAGGCTGCACACCCGGTCCAGAACCCTTCAGTTCGATCTCACATCGGCTAACCTCACTCC
>CAYLVL010000390.1:0-2878 GCA_964387135.1 uncultured Planctomycetota bacterium | reverse complement strand
CATGACCGACATGCTCGGGTACCTGTTCAACCCGGACGGTTCCTACAACCTTCAGGACAGGGACATGGACGGGGACGGAGTGGCGAAGGAGCTCGATCCCGACAACGATCATGCCGCGAACGATGGGGTGAGCGACGGCTGCGAGGATTTCAACCTGGACGGCTTCCTGACCGCAGACGGAAGAGAGACCGATCAATTTGATCCCGATGACGACGGTGACGTCCTCAACCCATACTGCACCGAAGGCTTCATTTACATCACGAGCAACGTCAGCCATCCCGCTTTCCTCGGCTCCGAGATGGTGATCACCGAGGAGGTCACTATCGAGCCCGGAGCGCAGGTGGCAACGAGCGATTTCTCGCACGATTTCTGCTGGGAGCTTACAGCAGGCCCGATCACGGTAGGGTCGGGAGCATTGATGGTCTCGACCTATGCCGAAGGCTACGGAGAGGGCAGGGTGCGCCTTCGCCTCAACATCGACGAGAGCGGGAATTACGTACTCAGGACCGACTGCGATCCGCGCGTTGTGACTTACACCGTCACTTCGTCCGGTGCAGGCATCAACCGCTCGAACACCTACGATCTCCATCTTGCGCTGGGTGATCATCACTTCGGGTATGTGTCGCCGGAAGCGCCCCCGGAGGCATGGGAGATGATCGAGGAAGCCGGACCGCCGAACATCTTTCGGGGTCGGGTTCAGAGGGACGAGCAGGGAGTCAGGTTCATTGCAGGAGAGGACACCTACGTATTGCCATCCGAATTGGTGGGTCTTTCCGGAACATGCACGCGCTCCTGGGAGATAAGGCTGGATCGTCTGCCGCCCAGGAGTTGATTTTTGAGGAGAAAACGGACGCTTCGATATCTTGTACTTGCATCGCCTGCATCGATAGGCGAGTGCATGAGAACGTGGGAGATATGGATCACCAACAGGATGTGATTCTAACGCCTTTTGACATCAGGCGCTCTATAGGTAGAATACCGGTGCTTCTCGGGATCGGACACTATTACTGTCAGCCATGGCAAGAACCCCTCGATCACCACGCTTTCACCTGGGAGACATCAACGAGCTCAAGCTGGTCGGGCAGGAGCGCGAGGGCGCGGCCGAGCTTGAGGACGTAATCAGGTGGGTCAAGATCGCCAAGCAGACGAAGACCCTGGCGGCGCATTCCGAGAAATGGGACGCGGTCCAGGAGTATTTCGAGGAGCACGGGGTGGAGGACGATGATCTCCATCTGTGGCGCGCTTACCGAAGCCTCATCACGCAGCGAAAGATGGGGGTCTATAACCATCTCCTCACCCTCACGGACATCATCGGAGCAGATTACTACCGCCAGTTCTTCGACTCACCGCTTCTGAAGGGCACGCTGAGACGGTACGCGGCGGACGCGCTTCCCCTGACCTTCCTCGGACGCAGCGAGGACTATTACTTCACCTACACTCACGCGCACGAGCACCCGATCGCGCTCATCTCGATTCCCCGCAAGGGAGCCACATCGGTGTGGAACTGGCTCGCGCTCCCGCACGAGATCGGGCACAACATTTTCGATAACGTAATCGGGTATGAGAGAGAGCTGTCGCGCAAGATCAGGGCCGTTCTCTCGGCCGAGAGATTCAAGATTCCCGGCAAGAGGCTCCCGTACAGGCTCCCCAAGGCGGCTCTGATGGAGATCGTATGGACATTCTGGCTCGATGAGGCGATGGCGGATATCATCGGCACGCTGTTCGCGGGCCCGGCATACGTGATGGCGCGCCAGGAGGACTCCTGCGATATCGCCGCCGACCTCGGCGGAGCGCATATCACGCTTTTCGATGTCAAGGGGATGGACATGATGAAACACCCGGTTTGTCATTTCCGGGTGTGCATCTGCACGGAGGTCCTGAGGAGGATCGGCTTCGCCGGAGATGCCGCTGAGCTCGACCTGAGATGGGCCGACGTCCATCCGGACATCACCGAGTACGTGTGGTTCGATCCCGCCGCCGATTACGTCGAGTTGTTCAGGATTTCCCGGGAAGAGCTAACCAGGGCGATGAATATGCTCCTGGATGTGATCCTGGATCGCAAGATACGCGTGCTCAACGGTCACTCTCTGACCGAGGTGATCCGATACACGCCCGAAGAGCATGCGATGGTGCTGCAAATCGAGCAGGAGCTGACCCGCGACCGCCCGAGGTTCCCCAAGGACGCCCGTCCGAGAATGGTGCTGGCGGCGAGCAGATTCGCGTTCGAAAGGGATCCTGAAGCCGCCGACATGATTCACGAGAACGCAGTCAAGGGCATAAGGAAGCTCGCGAAGAACATCAGACCAAAGAAAAGGAAACCTGCTGCCAAGAGCAGGAAAAAACGCAAGAAGAAAGGGAAATAAGGCATCGCATCTAATTTCCAACGACACAGGGCCCTGTGCCGCCATGTTCCATAAAAGGTTGAAAGGGCACCTGGTAAGAAAGATCAAGCTGCCCGCAAGAGAAACGCGGAAACGGGGGAAACGCGGGGGACGGGGCAGCAAGTGACCCCTCCTGGATAAATGTGCGAAATCAGCGTCATGAGCGTCATAATCCAGTGTTGATGCGGGTTTCAGGATTACGCTGAATCAGGAGCCAGCGTCATGGAAGCGTCAGTCAGCGTCATTTGGCCTGCTTTCCACCTCAGAACAAGCCCGATTCTCGCACATCCCCGACAACCGTAATGCATTTCGGTCAACCTTGAACCCTTGCCCACCTTCAGGATTCGCCGTCACGCGCGTCTCAGACGGTCATAATCGGCTGAAATCCTGGTTCTGGCGCTCAGATCGGCTGATTCGCGGTGATCCCCGTAATGATGTACCAGAAAGCCCCCTCGGAAGGGGGCGATGTGGGGGAACGGGCGTGAGTTGGGGTTGAC
>CAYLVL010000389.1:0-2888 GCA_964387135.1 uncultured Planctomycetota bacterium | reverse complement strand
GACAAACGACTTGGGCTTCCCTCCCGGCCTGGAGAGAGACATTCTTGAGACCCTCGCCGACCCGGTGCTCATTCTCGATCACGATGGCCGGATCATCTGGTTCAACCGCGCATGCGAGGAAGTGTCCGGCTACTCCTTCAGGGAGGTCAAGGGCAGATTGTGCTGGGATGTGCTGTTCCCCGGCGAAATCGCTGCCCTCGTCGAGCAGTCGTTCAAGGGAAGCACCGCAGACGATTATCCCATCTCCGGCGAGATCCCTTACATCGCCGGGGACGGCGAAACACGCCTGGTATCCTGGAACGCCGCCGCGATTACCGACGACAACGGCAAAATCGCGTTCATCGTCGGCACCGGCACCGACATCACCGATCGGACACGCATGGAGGAATGCATCAACTTGGTCAACGAGTGCCTGCTTGGGCTCGGCCCGGACTTCATTTCGAATGTCAGACTCATCACTGCTTACGCCGAGCGAATCCTTCGCGCCGATTTCTCCGTCTACAACAGGTTCGCTGCCGGGGAAGACGGTATCTACGAGGAGTTTCGCTGCCCCGACTTCGACAAGGGATACTCCGACGATCCGCAGGACTGCCTCTGCCATCGGGTCCTGCGTGCAAACAAGTCGGAATGCTCTATCGCCAGAGACCTTAAGGGCTCGGATGCCCATCCTTGCGTCATTCGGGAGAAATACAGCACGTTCATAAGCCATGTGGTTCGGAAAGCCGGCGAACCCGTCGGCGCTCTGGGAGTGGCATTCCACCATGACCGCGCTTTCTCCCGGCCCGAGCTCCAGGCTCTCGGTGCGCTTGCCGCCGCCCTCGGCAAGGAGGAAGAAAAGAACGCAGCCGAATGCCGTCTTCGGAGGAGCGAAGAGAGATACAGAGGCGTTTTCAACAACATCCAGGACATCTACTACGAGATCAGCCTCGACGGCGAGATCCTCGAGCTCAGCCCGTCCGTCGAGATTGTCTCCAGGTACAAGCGAAAGGAGCTCCTCGGAGCCAACATTGACACCATCTACGCCGATGCCGCCCAGCGGTCAGCCTTCCTCGCGGAAATCGCCGGAAAGGGATCGATCTCCGATTACGAGGTCACGTTCAGAGACAAGGACGGGACTGAGATCCCCTGCTCTCTCAGCTCCAGACTTGTCTGCGATGATGCCGGCAATCCGGTCAAGATAGTCGGGTCGATACGCGATATAAGCGAGCGCGTCAGGGCCATCGAAGCCCTCACGGAGAGCGAGCGCAAGTACCATGAGCTGACCGAGTCTCTCCCGCAGGTGGTCTTCGAGACTGATCTGAATGGCACCCTGACCTATGTGAACCGCACCTCCTTCACCCATTTCGGATATTCGGAAGACGAATTCCAGCCGGGCAAATTCAGCGCCCTTGACATGATCGCCCCGGAGGATCGTCCCCGTGCCGCTGAGAACATTAAGGCGACTCTTTCCGGCGGCGCAGGCGACTTGGCCTCCTCGAACGAGTACACAGCCCTGCGAAAGGACGGCTCGGTGTTTCCCGTCGTCATCAGCTCTCGACCGGTTTACAGGGACGGCAAGCCCGTGGGGCTGCTCGGTGTCATCACCGATATCACTGTCCAGAAAGAGGCCGAACGTGCTCTCAGGCTGGACGAAACCCGCCTTGAGGCTCTATGGACACTCAGCCGGATGACCGAGGCGCCCGAGCAGGAAATCTGCGATTACGCTCTGGAAAAAGCTGTCGAGCTGACCGGATCCACCCTCGGCTCCCTTGCTTTCACAACCGAAAACGAGACCGCCCTCGTTATGCATACATGGTCCAAAGCCACCCGGGAGAATTGCTGCATTTCAAATCCTCGACGTGTCCATCCTGTGGGAAGTTCGGGCATATGGTCCGATGCCGTAAGGCAGCGCAAACCCATCATCATCAACGACTACAGCAGCGAACACCCCTACGGCATGAATCTGCCCGACGGACACGTCAGCATCGACCGACTTATCGTCATGCCGCTCATTGAGGGAGGAAAGGTGGTCTCTGTCGCCGCCGTCGCCAATAAGGACACGGACTACAACGACTCCGATCTCCATCAGCTCGCGCTGATGATGGACGGTATGTGGAAGCTCATCCAGAGAAAGCGCACTGCCGAAGCCCTGAGACTCTCCGAGGAGCTGTTCTCCAAGGTCTTCCACTCCAGTCCCGTCGGGGCCGTCCTGTCCACGCTCGACGACGGCATTGTCATAAAGGCCAATGAAGCCTTCGCGAGCCTGTTCGGTTCAACCAAGGAAGAGCTCATCGGCCGCTCGGCAATCGCCCTGAATATCTGGGCCGATCCCTCGGACCGCAGCCGCTTCGCTCAGCGCCTGAGAGAAAACGGGACGATAATCGACTCCGAAATCAGGCTCAGGGACAGCAACGGCGAGATCCGCGACTGCCTCGGTTGCGCGGATATCATCACGATCGACGGCCGTCAGTATATGCTCGCCCAGGTCGTCGACATCACTGACAGAAAACGCACCGAAAAAGAACTAGAAAAGAAAAACCAGGAGCTCAAAGCCGCCATGGCGGTCAAGACCGAGTTCCTTTCCATGGTCTCCCACGAGCTCCGCTCGCCGCTTGTTCCGATCCTCGGGTACTCTGAGATGATCCTCGACGGCAGTTTCGGCGATGTGCCCGACACACTGGTCAATCCCGTCAAGACCACCCACGAGCGCGCCGAAGCCCTGCGGGTGCTTATCGAGGACCTCCTCCAGCTCTCCAGGCTCGAGCGCGGCTCGATGCCCGTCAACCTCGAACCGCTGACCGTCTCGGATCATATTCCCCGCATCATCTCAGTTTATTCGCAGGTGGACCCCGGAAAGCCCGTCGACATCAATTGGGAAGGTGAGGATTTCACCCTTCTGGCCGATCCCG
>CAYLVL010000388.1:0-2889 GCA_964387135.1 uncultured Planctomycetota bacterium | reverse complement strand
GCTTTACATTGACCGCGATCGCCGTTTATCGATGAACTTCCAGCCCATCGTTTTCCGCAGGACTTTCAGGAAGTGATCCTCGGGGATCAGGCTGTAGATGCGGTCTTCGAAGGTTGTCCGGTTCTGCGGCTTCGTGTGCATTGCGCCACCCTCTCGCCTTTCCCAATCATTGCACACCGGACATTATTTTCATTTTGAGCTTCAATCAAAGTGGTTCCGGTGCCTTTTGCAACGGTCTCATTTTAGGCCGATCGGTCATGGTATTTGGAGAAACGGGTACAGGCACATTTTTCACGCGGGGAGGTAATGGAAAAGTCATGATCGAATCGCGCGAAAAATGAGCCAGCCCTCGTTTTTTTCGTTTTTTGCATCAGCATTTCTTTCCAGTTTTTTCAGGAAAAGGGGACTGGCTCCTTTTCTGTGGACGTGAATTTCGCTGCGGTACGGAATTCCCCGGAAGCAGAAAAGGTGCCTGTACCCTTTCCCGCCGGCGCTTTGTCGTTTGAATCTTCAGTCTCCCTTTCGCTTTCCGTCGGGAAGATCGGCACGCTTGGTCTCAATCCCATCCTGATCTCGCCGGAGTAGTTGCGTCGGGTCTTTTTTATGTTGAGAGCCTCGTTGAGCGGCATCACCTTGTCGACCACCAGCGTCGCGGTACCGTGGTTCACCTGCACCTTGCCCTCCATGCAAAGCCCCCCGTCGGCTTTCGCGCGAAGCACGACGGCGTAGCGGCGATACGCCTCCGGGAAGACGACGGTGTCGAAAGTACCGGAGAGGTCCTCGAGCGAAATCATCGCCATCGGCTCATGCTTCGCTTTTGTTACCGCCGCCTTGAACGAGACAAGGATTCCGCCCATGCGGACGTGCCTGTCGGCGTAGCGCATCATGTCGGCTCCCTGGATGAAGCCGGCTTTTTTCATAGCCGCCTGTAGGGGCTCAAGGGGATGGATCGAGACAACTACACCGAGGACATCAACCTCGGCCTGGATCTGCTCGAAGAGGGTGTAGTCGCGGTTCCATGCCTCACCTTTATCCCCCTCGCAAATGGGAGGAAGATTGAGGGGGGGTCTTCCCGCGAACAAAAGCGGCTGACGGGGGGCTTTGTACGGTCGATGCATCTTCGCCCTCATCGCCTCCGCCAGCTCGCCCAGGAGCACGGGTCTTGTGGCGTGAAGCGACCGGAACGCGCCGACACGTATCAGCGCATGCGTGGCCTCGTACCCCACGCCGGTTCGGGCGAGGAAGTCCGCGACGGAGTGGAACAGTCCGCCGGTGTTTCTTGCAAGCAGGATGGAGTCGATCGTCTCGTCGGTCAGGCACCCGACCTGCTCCAGGCCCATGATCACGCGACGTCCGCGACCGATGCAGGATTTCTCGCTTCGGTTTACCTCGGGAAGCTCGATGTTTATCCCGAAACGCCTGGCGTCGCGAATGTAGTAATCCGCCGGGTAATATCCGCCGGCATTGCTGAGCCTGGCGGCGAAAAACTCCGCGGGATGGTGCGCCTTGAGGTAGGCGCATTGCCAGGCGAGGATCGCGAACTGCGCCGCGTGCGCCTTGCAGAAGGAGTAGCCGACAAACGATGCTATCTGCTCCCAGATTTTCGCCCGGGCGGACTTGTCGATTCCCCGCTGCTCGCATTTCTCGATGAAATCCCTTTCCAGGTCCTCCCTGGCGGTGCGGCTGTCGAGGGCTTTCCCGCTCATCATGCGTCTCAGGAGGTCGGCCTTGCCGAGCGATACCCCCGCCAGCTCGTGCAGGACCTTGAGGACGTCCTCCTGGTAGACGATGACCCCGTGGGTATCCTTGAGAATCTCGCCCATGCGGGGATGGGCGTGCCGGATGGTCTCGGGATTGCGTTGACGTTTGATGAACTCCTCCATCATGCCGCTCGCCGACACTCCCGGACGGATCAGAGCGGTCGCCGCCATGTGCATGTCGTAGGAGAATTCACCGAGCTGTCTCAGCAGGTTCCGTATCATAGGCGACTCCGCATCAAAACATCCCGTAGTCGCCCCGCGACGGAAGAGCGCAACAGTTTCTGGGTCGGCGGACAGCGCATCCGTGTTCTCGATGTCGATACCGAGCTTCTCCCCGTTCAATTCCAGCGCTTCCAGCGAGTCCTCGAGCACGCCCAGTCCGCGCTGGGAGAGGAGATCGAGCTTGATAAGCCCGACATCCTCGCAGTCGCGCATGTCGTACTGGGTGATGACAAATCCCTTGGCGGCACGATTGAGGGGCGCGTAGCGCCATATCGGTTTCGGCGACAGCACCAGCCCGCCCACGTGCACCGACTGGTGCACCGGGAGATCCATGATCCGCTTCGCGCACGCCAGGATGGTGCTCAGGGGTTCCTCGTTGAGCGGAAGCTCACGCGATACGGGATGCTCGTCGAGACGCTCGCCGGAGCCGTCCCACCATGTCGGGAGATAGAGGCCCCATCGCGTAAGCTCGGTGTTGGAGTAGCCGAGGGCCTTGCCGGTCTCGCGAAACGCGCTTTTCAGGCCGAGTGTGATGATTGTGCCGACGCTGGCGACCTTGTCCTGTCCGTAGCGCTCCTCCACATACTTGACCATCTCGTCGCGGCGTTTCCAGGAGAAATCGAGGTCGATATCGGGGGGGCTGGAGCGCTCGGGGTTGAGAAATCGCTCGAAGTAAAGGTCGTAGCGTATGGGATCGACCTGTGATATGTCGAGGCCGTAGCTGACGATGGAGTCGCCGGCGCTTCCGCGACCGAGGGTGCGCCAGCCGCGGTGCCGGGCCTCGCGCACGACATCGGCGACGATGAGGAAGAAGTTGGCGAAGCCGTTCTCGTCGATGATTCTCAGTTCCTTTTCCAGTCGGGCCCGGATTTCGGGTGTCCATTTCCCGTATTTCTCCCTCAGGCGC
>CAYLVL010000387.1:0-2890 GCA_964387135.1 uncultured Planctomycetota bacterium | reverse complement strand
TAGAGCGTGGAATCGCGTCGGGCGCGCCAAGCTACACGATAGACACAATCACCTGTTTCCGCGACCGGTTTCCTGATGCTCCGCTGACGCTGATAGTAGGAGCCGATAATGTCGCATTCCACATGTGGCGTTGCGCGGAAGAATTCGCCGGGCTTCTCAGGCGAATCGCCGTCGTATCACGTCCCGACTACCTCGAAAAAATGGAACGAGCCATAACCGACGTCCGGAACGAGATTCCCGACCTCGCCGCGATTGTCGAGTTCCTGCCGGATGTCAACATACCCATTTCCTCGACGGAGATTCGGGATTCGCTGAAAAAAGGAGTCATCCCGACCGACTGGCTGCATCCCGAAGTGGCGGAGTATATCCAGAAAAATCGCCTCTACGGTCTGGATGGAGGTGCGTCTTGATTGTGCGGTCTTATTCGCCGCAGGAGCAGCGGGCTCTTGATTATATCCGCTCCGAAGTTCCACGGGCCGAGACGCATCTTGTCGCCACAAGGGATTTCGCGCTTGAAATCAACGAGGATCAGTCGCTGGGTCTCAATGAAGAAAAAGTTGTTTTGGCCGCGCTCTGCCATGATCTTGCGAGGCTGATGGATCCGGCCGAAATCGAGTCACAGCTCAGGCAAAGGGGAATCGATCCGGATTCGCTCGGTTTCGTGACCCCGATCCTTTCACATGGGCATCTCTCCGCCGAGCTTGCCAGGGAGCGGATCGGGATTGAGGATGAGGAAGTGCTTGAGGCGATACGATGGCACGCTACCGGTCGGGGCGAGATGAGCCTTCTGGAGAAGCTGGTATACGTGGCGGACAAGGTCGAGGCGACTCGTGACTATCCGGGCGTTGAGAAGCTTCGGGAGCTTGTGCGGGAGGACTTCCATCGATCGATCCCTCTTGTCATCGGGAGTGTGATAAAGCATGTTGTTGCCATGAATCAGCCGCTGGACTATAATTCAGTTGCGGCCTATAACCGGGCGCTTGGTGATGCCCGTTCGAGGCTTGCATGGCGAAATCAACTGGGCACGAGTGGTTGAAAAGACTCCATATCACCATCACCCCTTCAAGATCCGCACGATTGGAGACCAGCGTTTTCTGGTTGCCTGGACGACGGCAGGCTTCCTGATCACCCTGCTGCTTACTCTCGCGATGGCGGCTTATGTCTATGTGGATTACCTTGGCAACTTCCTTCCGCCGCCACCGACCGCTCAGGACGCGAACGACAACTACATCCCGCAGCCTGCCGCGATTCCTCCCTGGCAGGTCTTCGGGACCGACAAGCTGACGTTCATCCTGCTGGGCTACGACGAGGTCGATGAATTCGCGCACCGCTCGGACACCCTCATGGTCGGCGCGGTTGATTTCTACGCGAGGAAGGTCCGCATTCTTTCAATTCCCCGCGACACCCTTGTGTATATTCCCCGTTACAGCTTCATGAAGGTCAACAGCGCATATTCGCTTGGGGGTGAGGGCCTTGTTCGGAGGACTGTTGAGGGCTTCACGGGTGTTGATATTGATTACGTAATCACGCTGAACTACCGGGGATTCGTGGAGATTGTCGACGCCCTGGGCGGAGTTGACATGACGGTGGAGCGGGCGATGCACTACGATGACCGTCGGGGCGATACGCATATCCACATCGAAGCAGGCGACCATCACTTCGACGGCGAGCAGGCGCTGGATTACGCGCGATTCCGTCACGATGCCTCCGGGGATTTCGGCCGCATCGAGCGTCAGCAGGGCCTTATGCGCGCGCTGTTCGAACAGGCCGTCAAGCCCGCCAACTGGACAAGGCTCAAGAGCGTCGCCGACACGATGATCGCCAATGTCGGGCTTGCCGTGAATGAGGAGAGCCCAAGGGAGCCTCCGAAGATAGCGATCGAGCACGTTTTAAGCCTGATTGGATTTCTCACCCAGCTTGATGGCGAGGATATCTCCTTCTACCAGGTTCCGACCATAGACATAATGTGGAACGAGCTTGCCTGCCTCAGGCCGATATACAGCCGGACGGGCAGAATCCTGGAGGAAGTTTTCAGGGACGATGATCCCATTGCATGGCGTACGGCGGACGCTTTGGTTTCATCGGAAACAAATGCCCGTCTGACAGAAGACGGAGGTGCCGTGTCAAACTAGATGAATGAAGCCGTAACAAAGACCGGAGCGGACCGCGAAGGCGATCTGGTGCTGGACTGGAAAGAGATACCCGACGAGGTGCGCGGGTGCGTTGAGGCGCTCAGGGACAAGAAAGTCGAGGATATCCGGGTATATGATCTGAGAAACTTCACGCCGTTCTGCGACTTCGTGATTCTGGGCACGGCTTTCTCGTCGGCCCAGGCGAAGGTGGCGAGAGAGAGCCTTTCGCAGCTCATGGAGTCGATGGGATTCAGGCTTTACGGGGTGGAAGGCGGGGACGATTCGAGCTGGCTTCTGATCGATTTCTGGGACCTTGTCGTTCACCTGTTCCGCCCGGAGACAAGGGGGTACTACAACCTGGAAGCTCTCTGGGCGGATTTGCCCTGGTGGCCGGGGGAGATGGGAGTTTGACCGGATGAGGGCTTTTCGGTAGAATTGAACCTTTGATCGGCGATCAAGCATCGCAATCAATGACGAAATAAAAGGAATCACCGGAGGATGTCGATGGCACGGTATCGCATATGGTCGGCGGCCCTGCTAATGCTGGGTCTTCTGGCGTTTGTGCCCAATCACGCCGATTCCAAGCAGTATTTCGACGCGGAGCTGAAGTTCGATCCTGTTGCGGGAACGAACTGGCACTACATGACAACGATCCTTCTGATCGGTGACGAGATCACTCGCGGCAAGTTCGCCCGGGTTGGGGGAATCATCTGGACGCTCTACGATGAGGACATAACATCATCGGGCAACGGGCTTGT
>CAYLVL010000386.1:0-2897 GCA_964387135.1 uncultured Planctomycetota bacterium | reverse complement strand
TGGGCTCCTCCGACCACGAGGCCGGTGTCCGATCCGATGACAGATTTCCCTCCCGGGGCGAACTGCTCCGAGCCGTGGCGGGTCTGGGGCGGAAACGAAACCGGGGGGCTCACGGACTATGGTGGAACGGTCGAGTTTGAGATCTGGGTCGATGATTACGAGGAACACGCGAGTCATGCCGATCCGATTGTCGAATGCCCGGACGTTTTCGACGGCACGAAGACAGCCACATTAAAGGGATCGATGCCCGGATACGCAGTCTACTCGATTGAGTTGACAAACGAGAAGGGGGCGGCAGCGGGTTTGTATCCCTGCCTCATCAGCGTGGAAGACAACGACAATCCCGGTCCACCTCTCGCATCCGATCTGACCGGGTATGCCGTCTACAGGCTTACGGTCTACGAGGCGAACGGATGGGCGGCAACATGGGGCGGTTCCGAGGATGACTACGGCTATGACGTCTGCATCAGCGACGAAGGCTATGTCTACATGTGCGGGAGCTTCTACGGCGGTCAGTTTGAACTTGTCGATGTGGATCCGGGAAGCGAGTCATCCTGGGTGATGTCCAACGGGAATATTGATGCCTTTCTGAGCAAGTACACCCCGAGCGGTATATGGCTCTGGACCAAGACATGGGGGGGTGCGAGCGACGATGTCGCGACCGCTGTCGCAGCGGGCCCGTCTCATGTGGCGGTTGTCGGATCGTACTACGAGACGGTCGATTTCGCGCCTGGCCCGGAAACGGAAGAATATACATCAAACGGGTTGGATGACTGCTACTTGAATGTCTTCGATATCGATGATGGAGAATGGCAATGGGTCAGGGCATGGGGCGGACCATCCAACGGCAAGGCTCTCGATGTGGACATCGACGGCGGTGGCTACATCTCGGTTGCAGGATGGTTTACGGGCACGGTGGATTTCGATCCGGACGGAATCGGCGACATCTACAGCACAGGCATCTGGAATCCGGCGGCATACATCACCAAATGGAGCCCCGGCGGAACGCATCTGGGTGCTGAAGCATGGGGAATGGACACTGCCAATGTGTGGACCGAAGCAATTGGAATCGACATCGATGAAGCCGGCAGAACATGGGTTGCAGGGGTTTTCACCGATACCATTGATTTTGATCCCGGAACGGGAGCGCTCGAGATCACATCGGTCGGCGGAGATGATGCCTAGCTCAGCTGCGTCGACATGTACATGGATTTTTCGTGGGCGAAGACATGGGGAGGCCCGACAGATGACAAGGCCATGGGTGTTGCCGCGTTGGGCGACAATGCCGCGGTGACAGGCCGCTTCACCGGATGGGTCGATTTCGACCCGGGACCCGGGAATTCGAGCAAGGTCTCAAATGGCTCAGGAGACGTGTTCCTCTCAAGCTTCTCGACCGGCCTGGTATTCGACTGGGTTGCGGCCTTGGGTGGAAGCGCGGGGGAAGATTGCGGCTATGGACTCGCGACGGACGACTTCGGCAACTCCTTCGTGACCGGATCGTTCGAAGGCACGGTCGACTTTGATCCGAACGGCGGTACATTTACCAGAGATTCCCATGCAATGAGCGACGTCTTCATCAACCGCATACTGAACAACGGCCTTTGGTAGCTGGCGGAACCGCCACATAAGAGGGGTGTGCAAGATGCATTTGCTCAGGAGCCTGTTCAAGGGCGAAGACAGAAAGCCCATCGAGCGCTTGTGGGTGGAACAGAACAAGCTCGAGGAGTTCGGTATGCGGATGTTGTTCAGGGAGGCGATCGCCGCGCTGAAGTCGGAGAGCAAGTCTCCCGGTGAGGAGGACGGTCATGTTCTGTGGCGCGAGGTTCACAGGGTGGTGAAGGAGAAGGGCGGGAAGGACGTGTTCGCGCATCAGAGCATACATATCGGCAGTGATATGGAGTTCATTCTTCCCCACTACATCAACCCGGGCTTCAAGCGCGGTCAACTCGGGGATCCTGTGGTGTTCAACATAGGGTGGGAGGGGGGCCGGGATCGAGTCACGCGGAATCGACCAGGGGGGGCGAAGGGGGAGCTTGAGAACCTGATAGGTCGGGAGTCGGCGGAACGGGCCGTGAAGATGATCAGTGATATGCGCTGGAGGCTGTTCGAGACCGGTCACGGGCACGCATCTCCCCATGCTGCGGCAATGCTGGTGATGGAGGAGTTTCCCGAGGTTCCCGCAAAACTCGCGGTTGCGTTAGCAATCTGGATCTTGCAGTACAATGGCGATCTTGTCCCGGACGAGCAAGCATTCGCGTTGCATCAGCGCACGGAGACTCACGTGGCGGGCGACGAGGTCCGGATCAGTGTACTGAATCTGCATAGTGCAGTGATAGGCACCCTGCTTCGCGTCTTTGAGGCTCTGGGCGATAGGAAATCATGCAAGACTTATAGGGATCTGGACGCGATTGCCCGTGAAACACTGACGGATTTGAAAGCCCACCGACCGTATTTCAAGGCTCAACATACGCAACCAAGAGATGGTAAGTGGCAGGCTTTTCCGATCGGCTACTACATGCGTAGCTCCGTTTACAAAGAGCCGCTTGCAGGCCCCATCAAGGAAGGAGATCACATCTACGTCTGTCCGTTCTGCACGCTTGCGAGGTATGGAACGAGCGTTGTGATTACTCGTGATGGATGGGATCTGGATTCGTAGGAGGTCAGTGATGTCCGCAGAATGGTGTGTGCCCTGATATTCTACTTCCCGCTGCTACTTTGTTGAATCGAGTGTATCGTTTACGAGGTCGCGGATCTGGTCGGCGGACAGGCCAAGCTCCATGAGTCTGGTAACGAACTCCCTTGCAAGCTCCTCCGCGTGAACGCTCTCCTTTGCGTCGGCGGGCCCGGGCGTGCGCTCGCTTACGAATGTGCCCATCCCCCTTCGGGCGTAGGTGTAG
>CAYLVL010000385.1:0-2907 GCA_964387135.1 uncultured Planctomycetota bacterium | reverse complement strand
GACGACTGCCACGAGATTGAGGTCGGCGGAGTCGGAGGCGGTGTCGTCAAGCCCGTTGAGCGGACCGCCGATGACAAGATCGCCGGGATCGATTTCATCGCCGGTAAGGAAGGTCTCCAGTTGCAGCACGCCGCCGCCCGCGTCGGAGACGACGATCCTGTCCTCGCCGAAAGCCCTGTTGATCTGGAGTTGTATTTCGCTGACGAGATCGGCGACGGATGCATAGGTGCCGGGTGTTATGATGATATTGGCGGCCTTGGAGATACCGTAGTTTGCGTCGGCGCCCAGAAAGATATTCAGAACGTTGTTGCTGCTGTCATACGTGAGATTCGCCACCGGGCCGGCCCCGGTGAATATGGCGGGGGTGCTGTCGATGATCGGGAGGGTAGGGGCCTGGGTTCCCATGTTGAACGCGCCGCACAAAAAGATACCGAGGTCTTCGAGAAGCCTTCCGAGGCGGTTGTCGGAGATGGTGAATTCGCCGACGGCCCGGGCCGACTCCAGCACCAGCCTGCTTCCGTCAATCCCGACAAATACCCCCGTCTCGTCGGAAAGCGCGTCAAGTCTCCGCTGGATATCGACCAGCGTATCGTCGGGCTGGATGGTGACATCCACTCCGTTGATGGTCAGGATGCCGCTGAATCCCAGGTCGCGGTCCGTGGGGAGGGTTTTGCCGGTGAGGGTGTAGGTCTGGTTCAGAAAAACGTCCTTGCCGGAGATGTTGACGGTCAGGAGATCTCCGTCACCGACCAGCCTGTCGATCATACCCCGGTCGCCCCTGTAGATCACATCCTCCATGAGGCCCGTCCTGGAATTGTAGACGGCCTCGAACGGCGCCGAGCGGGTTTCCCATCCCGCGAACATGTACCGGTCGCGGAAGCGTGAGTTGGCGTTGGCGAAGGTGGTGTTGAGGATGTTGTTGATTTCCTGCGCCGTAGCCTGGCGATCGGCGAGTGTGAGATTGTCGCTCGCCGCATCCACCGTCAGATCTCTTGCTCTTGTCAGGTCGCTGATAACGGACTGGAAGATTATGTCGACATAACCGAGCTGGCTGACACCGTCGTCGACGTTCTTGACGTACTGACCGATTTTCGAGATGGCCGACTCGAATCCGACTATCTGGCCGACCTCGACCGGTCCGTGACGCGGTCGCGAGTAGTTCAGCCCGGTGGACAGTTGCTGCTGGGTGCGCTCGATCCTGTTCGAGATCGAGTTGAGGTTTCTGAGGAAATTCGAAACCAGGATGTTGTGCGTTATGCGTATCATGGACATCCTCCCTCCGTGGAGGAACTAAATCAGGCTCCCATTCGGTTAATAAGCGTGTCGAGGATGCTGTCGATGATGCTGGTGACTCTCGCCGCGCCTTCGTAGATGCGCTGATAGACGATGAGATTGGCGGCTTCCTCGTCCAGGCTCACACCGCGCACGCTCTCTCGCTGGGTATAGAGCTGCTGGAGAAGCACATCCTGGTTGTTGACAAGGCGCGACGCGGTCTGCGACTGGCTGCCGAGCTCGGAGATCATCGACGAGTAGTAGTCGGTGTAGGTGGTGCCGGATAACGCCGTGTTAAGAGACTGAAGGGACGCGATCGCGATGGCGTTCTCGTTGTTGCCGGGACCGGGATAAATGCCGCTGCCGTCGTCGCCTGCCGCCGCGATGATGTCGAGGTCTCCGAGGATCGCCAGCGATATCTGCATCATGTCCGCCGCGTCGGTATAGTCGTCATTGCCGTAAAGAAGAGTCGTGGTGGCGTCCTCGAGGCCCATGAGCCGGATGAAGCTGCTGGTTCCTCTGAAAACCGAGATCGTGTCATCCTGCTCCGGGGGATTGAACAACTCCAGGGATACGTGCGGATTTCCCGCGACATCCGATGTCAGAACGGCCCTGACATACGGCTGCGCGTCGGTTATCCTGTCGAGAATCTCGCCGAGTTTGATCGCCTCGCCGGGAGCCGCTTCTTCGGTGGTGATCGTGATCTCCGTGCCCATGACGAAGAACGTGCCGGCGGTGATTCCCAACTCGTCTATCGGCGTGTCCTCGTCCGCACCGACAGGCAGGGCGATAGTGCCGACCATCTCCGCGGTTTTTCGATCCGTGAAGAACGGTCGACCCTTCAGTCCGTCCAGCCCGAAACCTCTCAGGTGCTGGACGTTTACCCGGTTGACCATGGCGGTGGCGAGCTTGTTGATTCTCTCGAGGAAGAACGGGACTATTTCCTGTCTCACCTCGAGAAGGCCGGCGAGGATTCCCTGACCGCTGAGATTGGGTACGTTGCGGTTGGTGAACCTGATCGTGAACTGCTCCGGATCGACCGGATCGAGATAGACTTCCAGCTCCTGCACCCGGTCGAGCTCGACCATCCTGAGTCCGCCGATCAAAACGCTCATGCTGCCGTCGTCCTGGATGATCGTATTCACCGGGATTATGTCGGCGAGCTTCTCGGCGAGAACGTCGCGCTGGTCCATGAGGTCGTTCGGATTCTCCCCGAGACCCTGGACCTGCGAGATCTGGATGTTCAGATCGGCTATCTGATGGGCGAGGTTGTTGGCCTCGTCCACGCGGATTCTTATCTGGCGGAACTGCTCGTCCGCAAGCTCCTTGAGGTCATTGTTGATGCGATTGAACTCCCTGACCAGCGTGATTCCCTGCTCGCGAAGGTTGGCGCGGGTGCTTACCAGCTCCGGATTGTTGGCGAGGTCCTGCCATGCGGCGAAGAAACTGTCGATCAATGATCCCAGCGTTTCTTCGCCGACCGGCTCACTGTAAATCAATTCGATCGACTGAAGAGCCGCCTCAACGGTGGTGTTGCGACCCTGGGAGCCGGTCTGCATGCGGATGATCTCGTCGAGAAACTCGTCCCGAATTCTTACCACTTCCTCCACATCCACTCCGGTACCGAGCTGCTGC
>CAYLVL010000384.1:0-2911 GCA_964387135.1 uncultured Planctomycetota bacterium | reverse complement strand
AGAACGCTCATGATGCACGCCGCGAGGAACATGTTGGCGTACTCGGCGAGGAAGAAGAACCCGAACTTCAGGCCCGTGTACTCGGTATGGAATCCCGCGACAAGCTCGCTCTCGGCCTCCGGGAGGTCGAACGGATTCCGGTTGACCTCGTTCGTCATGCAGACCATGAAGACATAGAACGCGAGGAACTGCGGAAGGACAAACCACGAGCTTCGCTGGCTGTCGACAAGATCGACCATGGACAGCGAACCGGTCATAAGTACCGGACCCAGCACCGCGAGCGTCATCGGCACCTCGTAGGACATAAGCTGGGCGATCGAGCGCACCGCGCCATAAAGGCTCCACTTGTTGTTGGAGCCGAAGCCGGCCATGAAAATGCCGATGACCGCCAGCGATGTAACGGCCATGATGTAGACGATGCCGATCCCGAGGTCCTTGCCCATCAGGTAGATCGTGTAGTACTGGGTATCTTTCAGGGTCAGCGTGACAGGCTCATCGCCTACCATCAGATCAACCGAGTCACCCATCTCGACAAGGTTCGTCACCTGACCATCGGCCGTCTCGATCATGTAGCCGCCGTCGATTCTCTGAAGGCGGAAGGAAGCTCCGATCGATCGCCAGTCGATCTCCTCCAGGTCGAAATCCTCCACGCTCCCGGTCTCATCGCCCGCTTCGGAGGGTATGAAATAAAGGCTCGCCTTCTCCTCCTCGCGGCTGACCGCGCCATGGATGAAGAAATTATGCCGCCAGTCGGGGGTGTAGAGATCGCGCCAGGTCACGCGCTCGCCGGTCGTCCGCAGGAACGCCGGTACCATGCTCGCGGGTGAGAACTCCCGATTGTTCACCGCGACAGCGTCCGCGAACCTGTCGAACAGCCCTTCCAGATATCGCTTCGGGGGCCTGTCCCCGAAATCGAACCGCTCTTCCTCGGGAACATCGGGACCAGTCCCGGCGAGCATCTCGGAGTACTCTTCCTCGACAGCCTCAATCCGCTCGCCGTCAATGCCAAGTTCGACTATTCCCCTGTGACCGCCGGTGTTGCGAAAACGGACTTCCAGCACATCGTATTCGCGCCCCGGCTCCCCGTAGTTGACTATCCTGAAGAACGTGCCGTACACCGGCTCGTCCGACGGATTCACCGGCTTGTACGGCAGCGACAGAAACTCCTTGACCCTGAAGTACTTCTGATCCTCGTTGATGGGATAACCTCTCTCATCCACCGGGATGAAGAGCGGCTCGCGATCCAGCTCCCTATCGACCCACCAGACCTTGTGAAACTCTTCGCTCTCCTCGATCATCACCTGCGCCTCGAGCCATCCCGGCCCCCCAAGACCGCGCTCCACAGCGTCCTCCTCGCTGATCCACTCGACCCACATCATGTCGAACGCGGGAGCCACCAGATGCTGCGGAAGCTCTATTGTCCCGGCTCCGAAAGGTATGGCGACAAAGGCCAGGAGAGTGGGGACGAAGATGAAAAGAGGGGCAATCAGGTGCAGCCACTTGTCGGCGGCACGGGGGACGATGTCTTCCTTCACCAGCAGCTTGACCATGTCGGCGAATGGCTGGAGGATTCCCCACGGCCCCACCCGGTTTGGCCCGAGACGTATCTGGAACCAGGCAAGCACCTTGCGCTCGAACAGCGTGAGGTAGAGCACAACCACGAGGATGAAGACAAGCAGGATGACGAAGCCCCAGAAGAATATCCAAAACGACCAGGGCCACAGCGCGAGGCCCTCGACAACCCGATTGTAACGCGCCTCAAGGGCGGTCTGGATCAGCCACTGGAAGCCGTGGTCCAGGTCGCCGAAAATCACCAGGAGCGCGGCAAGGACCGCAAGGACAGCCACAACGATAAACCCGAACACAACGAACAGGGCTATCGCCGTCCTTCGCTGATGCTGGTAATGAAGATCTTTCGCGTCCTGAGCCATAACCGACACGGCCGCGCCCGCATTGAGCTGAAACCAATCACTTCCTCCCCAGGGGAGGTTTACAGAGGCGAAAGGATACCCGACAACCCCCGCCATTTCAACATTACCCGCAACCGGCATGGAAGCGGCACAAACGATGATGGCCTTTACCCCATAAGGACCGGATGGTATCATTCATGTAAATAGATCGCTACCGATCGCGGGGGAAAGGTTGCCCTCGCCGTTAGTACCGTGTCGCGGGTTTCCAGTTCCTGCTTGTCATGAGGCAAGTAATGCGCATCCCGAAGAAGGATTCAACATATCGCGCGCTCCATCCGGCCGCCATTATATGTGCAACGGCGCTCCTTTGCCTCGTTTCCGCCTGCGCCCGCCCGAATCCCGATGAGATGGTGGTCAGGGCTCGCGGCTTCGTGAACGAGGGCCTGTACGATGACGCGATCAAGCTGTGCAACGAACAACTTGAAAAATTCCCCGATTGCGCCGGTCTGTACCTTGCTCGCGGCCATGCCTACTACCAGAAGAATGAAACCGCACTCGCCGCCGCCGATTTCGAAAAGGCTGTCGAACTCGATCCGAACGACCCCGAGGCGCATCATTGCTGCGGCGTCGTCCATTTCAAGGACGGTCTGGTGGATCAGGCAATCCAGGACTACACGAATGCCATCGAACTGAGCTCCGGCTTCTGCGACGCCTATTTCAATCGAGGCAACGCGCTGGCGTACGCCGGGAGATTCGACGAGGCGATCTCCGACTATGACGCGGCGATAGAGATCAATCCCCGGCACGTGCAGGCATACTGCAACCGTGGCCTGGCCTGGCTCCAGAAGCGGGATTTTGAGAAGGCAATCGATGACTTCCAAAGGGCCCTGGAGATCGTACCGGAATACGAGATGGCGAAAAACCTCCTCGAACAGGCCGAGGAGATGCGCGACAGTTAGAACCCCACATCATAGATCAGGACCCACTAACCTGCGCTGTCG
>CAYLVL010000383.1:0-2934 GCA_964387135.1 uncultured Planctomycetota bacterium | reverse complement strand
CTCCAAGATCTTGCTGTTCTTCACAACGACTACCGGGAAGTCAATCGGCTCACTCCCAGAACCATCTATCAGCCTTCTCGCTCTGATGACCGTGTAATAATCCATTTTAATGTAACTTCACCTTGTAGCACGGTATGAATCTATCGATCAGATCTCGAGTGCGCGGACGCGCTTACGATCCGTCAAGCGGAAAGAGAACCCAACGCTTCGTCCAGCAGGCAAGAACATCCTTCGATTCGAATTAGCTTCACGTTGAAAAAGTTGAGACCCGGAAGCTGATCCATCGAAGATGGACAGACCAGGTCCAACTGGTTCTTGAGAGTTCTTGCTCAATGCCTCCCGGGTGTTTCTCATCATCTTGCCTGGGGGAGCCCGAGCAAGTTCTCCGGGTTTTCCTTCACCAGCTTCCTTATGTCGTTGGCGGGTGTTCCCAGGTCGAGGAGGCAGGAGATGAACTCCCTGAGGCCCTCAACGGGCGTCGGGAGGGTGTAGACGCCGAAGTCCGTCGCTATGATGCAGTGTTCCGCGCCGAGCTCCTTTATCTGCTCTGCAACAAGCCTGACCCCTCCAGCGGGGCCTCCGCCCATGCCCTCGTCGATGGAGGCGTACTCTCGCTCCACGTAGTAGTGGGTTTTCGGGATGGAGGTGGTGTGGGTGTATGCTGCGAGGGTGTACTCGATGAAGGCCCCCTTATCCGTCATGCCCCTGAGCTGCTTCATATCCGCGATCTTGGTGACGGCGCTGGAGACCACCATCCTCTCGATGCCGTAGTCTCCTGCGAGGTCGACAAGGCGCATCGCCTCCTCCGGGGACACGTGGCCGGAGACCATGTAGGTGTGAGGGTTCGCGGCGATCAGCCTGAGAACCTCGTCCAGCTCCGGCTGCGGGGCCCTGTCAAGGGGTATGCGTATGCACCTGTTCAGCTCCTCCTCCCTGAACTTGGGGTAGAGTTCGCTTAAGGGAACGAACCTTCCGTCGATGAATCTTCCCTCTCTGGATGCCTGGAAATAGGTGGAGTGCGCGCCGAAGCTGATGAACTTGGCGCCGTCTCCGTAGTTCAACGCGGTCTTGACCGCCCTGGGGTTCAAGCCCCCATAGACGGTGTTCAGGATGAGTCCGCCGAACGTCTGGAAGTCGGGGACAAGCCGGTTGACCAACCATGCGGTTCCGTTGCTCATCTCGAAGACGTCCATGAAGACGATGGCCCTCATGCCGGCATCCCTAGCCTGGACCGCGGCCTGATACGGGTCAACCCGGCGGGGGCTGCTGAAGATGTGAGGACCCGCGTGGACGTGGATGTCCACCGCGCCCCTGAGGAGTTCACGGGATAGTTCTAAAGATCGTCCTTCCGGCAGGATCATGGAATCGTCTCCAGACCTACTATCTGAACCCGATTGAAAAACTTCGCGATGATTTATATGTGGACCCTTGGCTCAGATATTCGGCGAGGGTCTCTGCCCTTCAGGTGGAGGATTCGTCGCCCTCAGCTCTAGGTTCTGGGTGAAGCCGGATATCCCCCCAACAATCCTCTCCCCGTTGGGCTGCCCATCGTGGGTGATCAGGCTGACGGTCGCTCCATACATAACCTCAACTATGAGGTGAAGTGCGTTACGGGCTGCCCTGTGCTCTGGCTCCCGCCAACTGCTCACCGTAGCACATGGTTGTGGGCCCATTCTCTCATGTGACGACGGGTGAACATAACCCCCTTCTGCTTGATGGCCTCCGTCCCCCCAAAAAAAGGGGACCAATAACAGGCGGCACAATGGATATGCCTGGGTTACGGGCAGGTTGGTGCGGCCGCCGGGATTTGAACCCGGGTCGTTGGCTTGGAAGGCCAATATCTTGCCAGGCTGGACCACGGCCGCCGACCTTTGAAATACCGCGTCGGGGTTAAAACCTTTTTCAGCCCGAGAGGGGGATCATGAGCTCCGTCGTCCAGTCGTCCTCGTCGGGGTCCGAGGGCGCGTAGTGGGCCTCGATGCTATGAATTCCTGAGGCGGCCTCGAGGCCGCGCTCCTCCATGTAGCGGCGCAGCCGCCCGTAGTGGGCCTCGGTCTCGGCGTCGGTGGAGACCAGGAAGGCGACCCTCATCGACGGCAGCACCCTCGTCTCGACCCCCTCAACCTCGGCGGCGATGGGGATGAGCAGTTCGCGCCGGCATCCGGGGGTCTCCGGCGGGTCGTGGAAGAGGATCATGGAGGGATCCGAGGGGGTTGCGCCGCCTCGGATCAGGGTGGCGAGGAGGCGCGAGAGGGCTTCGGCGTCGTCCTCTCCTCCATCGAGGCGGGTGTAGGCGACCCAGATGGGGTCTGTGGTGCGCACACCCATGTGCAGGATCATACGGGTTTCTGCTGGTGCGGCGGCTTTTAACCGTTTCCGGCAGGGAAAGTTATTTCAGCGGCGTCGGCTCGTATCTGGGTCGTGGTGTGGGGTTGCAGCTGCTCCTGTTGATGATCGTCGTGGGGCTTCTCAGCGGGCTGGTGATGAGCCTCGTCGGGGCGAGCGCCGTGATGGTCATCGTCCCCGCCCTCAACATCGCCTTCGGCTACGGGATGCACGACGCCATCGGGGTCAGCCTGCTGGTGGACGTCATCGCCTCCCTCGCCGTCGGCTACGCCTACTGGCGGCACGGGAACGTCGAATTCAGCCAGGGGCTCTGGATCGCCCTCGGGTCGGTGGCCGGGGCCCAGCTGGGGGCGGGGTTCACGGTCTCGCTGCCGGGCTGGTTCCTCGCCGTCAGCTACGGTCTCTGGATGATCGGGTCGGGCGCCGCCATCTGGAGGAAGGGGCTGGACCGGGCGGCCATCGCCGAGAGGTTCAGGCGCTACGTCAGCTTCGACTCGGCTGCGAAGAGGGCGGCGGTGGCCGCGGCGCTGGGGTTCGGCATCGGCGTCAACTGCGGAGTCTTCGGCGCCGGAGGCGGCATCCTCATCA
>CAYLVL010000382.1:0-2957 GCA_964387135.1 uncultured Planctomycetota bacterium | reverse complement strand
CGTCGCGGACTTCCAGCGCCCGGGAGACGCCCCCGTTGATGTCCGGCGACTGCTGGTCAAGCGCGATCAGCACGCCGCAGGTGTGTCCGTCAAACCCGAATTCCGGGGTGTCGTAGCCTATGTCGCAGATAGTCCTGCGAACGACCTCCCGGTAGTCGAACTCCGCCTTGGTGGTGATCTCTCCCATCACCAGGATGAAGCCCGTGTTTATGGCACACTCGCAGGCTACACGGCTGTACTTGTCCTGCTTGAAGCAGGCATCGAGAATGGCGTCCGATACATTGTCGCAGATCTTGTCCGGGTGCCCCGCCGTGACCGATTCGGATGAGAAGAAGAAATCCTGTGGGCTCAACTGATTGTCCTCCGATCTGTAAATTCCCTGTGCCCTCTGTCCGGTTGATTATAAATAAAAATCCCGCGCATGAACTGGCGGGTGATGCTCCTGCTTGTTCATCTCTCCGAAACCCGCAAGCGGCTTCGGCAGGAATTGGCACCTTCGTTCCATTAGAGGAACGGGTTGCCGGGCTTCTGCGGGCCAGTCCCTCCGCCAGCTCTTGATGAACGAAGCGGTTTCATGAGAAGTATAATTGGGAAAAGGGCTTCTGTCAATTAATCCTGATGGATTTCTCAAAGAGCGAGGGGGGTAATCGGCGGCAAAAAATGTATGTCACCTTCTCTAAATATTTTTCCTTCGACGGGTTCAACGGTCGAATTTGATGCTATAATTTCGATGAAGTCCGCTTTTAACCATGCATCGACGGGCCGGTGGGCGGGTGACTCGGGATTCGCAAGGCTCCCGATAAAAAACGGGGAAATCTGCTTCCCTGGAGCATGCAGCGGTTGTCCTGCGGAAGCATGAGCATAGTCCTTGGAGGCGAAACAGCATGACACGACCATACATTCTGGCCGTTCTGACGCTATTCCTTGGGTTGGCGGTGAGCTGCTCGGGGTCCGACGGGAATCCCGCTGGCACATCACTCAACCCGACCGATTCCGGCTCCGACAGCCCGGGATTGACGGGACCCACTGAGCGGGGGACAACCGGCGGGCCGACCGAAGGTCACAGCCTGCTGGGATACTGGGACGTTTTCGTCGACACCGAAACCGGTGAGGTGGAGTTCGTGCCCCTCAGAATGTCCGAGCTTCATCTGAATCTGGTGTCGATGCTCGAGGGCGGGACGATGCACATAGGCCTTGCCGGGCCGCCGTCGTTCTCGAACGGCGTCCTGAGCGTGGACATCCGCCTGACCCACCCATTCACCGGGAAGCCGCAGTTGTCGGGCTTCGACGTGAAGGGCATCATGATCACGGAGGGAAGCGAGACCGGGTTCGCGGACCCGGACATCAGGATCGCCGGTCCGGGTGAGACACGCCTTCTGAACGCGGACGGATTCACCAGGTGGTGGAATGCGGCTGAATTCCTCCACTCCGGAATAACCGGCTACACGCAGGGAAGGCTGGGAACCGACATCACACGGGAGTCGGCCGCGATTCTGAACGGTTACAAGCTCTTCGCGGACGATCTCGATCCTGATGAGAGCCTGACCGACCTTCAGACTTCTCGGCGCGCTCTGTTTGAGGCCGGCAACAGTAACGTCCGGCACTACGAGATAAGCCTCGCCGCCGGAGCTCGATTCAACTACGCGGTGGACGCAAGCTGGTGCGCTCCCGATCCCAATCCGCCCATGAATCTCCCCGACGACTTCCCCATCTCAGCGAATCAGGTCGAGCCATGGTTCATCCAGGTGACGGAGACCAACAACACGCTCTGGTACGAGGGTGGGGATTGCGGCGGCAACGTCAACTACGACGTGGTCGTACATTCATGGCATGGGATTGATACCATCGGGACTCTGACTATCGAGTGCCCCGGCATTTTCAGCGCAACCGCGGACGAGCCGGACAGCTCCACCGAGTTTACCGGTTCCTACCATTTCGATTTCGTCCTTCCCGAATTGAACAACGCGGATCCGCTGGACGTACTGGTTACGGTTGAGGTTCCGGGAGACTACGCTCCGTCCCTTACCGGTGTGGATAAGCTTCTCCGCGGCTACCACAGGCATATCACCCAGGTTTCGGACGAGAGGCCCTCCTTCAACATGCAGCCTTACGCGCTTATGCATGCCACTACCGAGACGGACATCATGGCCGGCGAAACTGTCAGCTTCGACGCTACCGAGAGCTGGGACCCGGACGGATATATCATCCAGTACCTTTGGGATTTCAACGGTGACGGTATCTTCACCGATTCATACACGGGCGATCCCGCGACTCCCACGAGGCAGTTTGACGATCCGGGCGAGTTCGACGTTAAGGTGAAGGTACGCGACAACGTCACAGGATCGGCGACAAGCGATCCCGTGACGGTTACCGTCACGCTGATAGTCAACGATCCGCCGGTATCCGTCGCCGAGGCCACAACTCCGACTCATATCCTCGAGGACGAGACGGTAAGCTTCGACGGCTCCGGCTCCTACGATCCGGACGGAATCGTTGTCGACTGGCAGTGGGATTTCGACGGGGACGGCTCGTTCGGCGACAGTCACGAGGGAGAAATGCAGACTCCCACGGTGCTGTATCCGGATCCCGGCACTTACTACGTCGATCTCAAGGTTTTTGACAACGAGGGCGCAACCGATCTGCTCGACGAGAAGATCGAGATCATCGTCGACGACGTGCCGAACATCCCGCCGGTCGCCATCGCGATCAGCACCACTCCCACAGACATCGAGGCCTGCGATTCGATCACATTCGACGCGTCGGGCAGCTATGACACCGACGGGTATATCCTTTTCTACTATTGGGATTTCGACGGGGACGGTTCGTACGGCGACTACTACGACAGCGGAACCGACATCAACCCGACCAAGACGTACGACCAGGATGGAACCTTCTTTGTGGACCTCCGCATTGTCGACGATGAAGGTGCGGTTGACACGCTTGATGAGACCATCGAG
>CAYLVL010000381.1:0-2965 GCA_964387135.1 uncultured Planctomycetota bacterium | reverse complement strand
TTGCTGCAAAAGCATCATCCCCGGCCAGGAAGCCGAACACGTCATCATCCCTCTGAAGGTCATTGGCGAACAGCTTGTGACCGTTGAGTTTCGCAGTAGGATTGAATCGCGGGGTGCCCGCTACGCCGGGAGTGTAGCCAAGTACACCGGGCGCGGCGAACTCGCTTATGTTGAACCATCGCGTATAGCCGTCGGCATTCGCGAGAACACCGTCAACCCCCCATCTCGCGTATGTCAGCCCGGCGTACGTCATCACCTCGCTCCCGTCATGCATGAACACCCCCGCTACGTCGAATCCCGTATACTGACTGAGCCCCGGGAACGGATGCTCCAGGCCGACATCGATTATCACCCGCCCGCTCGTGTTGAATTCGCTCAGATCGGGAGGTCCGAACCTCAGGTGCTGGGGGCCGTTGGCCTCCATGATACTGTTGAGATTGCACCGGAACTCGGCCGCGCGAAGAGGGATCGCCTCGACCTTCCCGCTCTCAGTGTCGATGGTGACCTCGTAGACGCCCCATACCGCCCTGGAAGAAGCGGCCGGATGGTCGGGGCTGATTTCTCCCGTCGTATCGGGAGTCGCTGGATCGCCCGATCCGGAGCATCCCGACATGACCATTCCGATGGCAATGATGACGAAGAGGATTCGAGTGAGCCTCATTGGGATAACCTCAGTGAACGTATGGTCTTGGGCTGTACGACGGTCAACAATTATACGGTAAGTGCGCGGGAAATCGAAGGAGCGAGTGCTGGATCGGTCCGGGTTGTCACGTGCTGCGCATGTAGAAACGGGCGTTCAGGATGCCACCGGCGATCAGGAAGATGATGTTCGGCAGCCAGGCGGCGGCGATCGGGGCCATCGCGCCGCCTTCCGCGATCTTGACCGAGAAGGTCGTCAGAAGATAGTAGACGAATACCAGCACCATGGAGAATCCGATACCCATCGTGCTCGTCGATCGCTGGGGGGCAAGACCCAGCGGCGCTGCAATCAGTGTAAATACTATGCTGGCGAAAGGCACCGCAAGCTTGAGGTAATAAGTTCCCTGGAGTTTGCGGATATAGGATTCGGAATGCTGGCCATTCTCAAGTGATACGATGAACAGCCTCAGTTCCTGGAGGCTCATCTCTTCCGGATTACGGTTAGCCTCTGCGAGAATGTCGGTAGGCGTGCGCGCGATCTGCATCTCCAGCGTCGGGCTCATCATCGAGCGCACCACGCTGCCCTCGCCCATAATGTTCTCCAGGTCCTCCTCTCCCTCGATCACCGGAGCGCCATTGGTGCCATTCCCCATGCTGTTCCCCACACTCAGATGGATCACCCGCGCGTTGTGGAACTCCCATTTGCCCATCTCCCAGAGGCCCTCATCGGCGATGTACAGGGTGATCTCGCCCGGGCGGGAGAAATCCCACCATTTGACATCGCGGAAGACGTTGCCCTCGCCCTCGGCCGCCGCGAACAGCCACCCGGCCTCCTGATCCATGTACGATATATCGCGCTCCCTGAGACTTATCCCGCGATCGACAAGCGCGTTGTGGATGTATTCCTTCGCCGCCCGGGTGGACTGGGGCGCGATCTTCTCGCTCAGTATGAAAGTGACAAGAACCACGAACCACGCGAAGACCAGGGCGGGGAGCACAATTCGAAAAAATCCGATTCCACCGGCACGAAGCGCCGTGATCTGGTTCGTGTCACTCATTCGCCCGAAAGCGAGGAGACCCGCGAAAAGGACCGCCATCGGGAATGTGTAGGCCACCGTCTGTGGAAGCGCCAGTAGAAAGAACATGCCCACCTGCGGGAGCGAGAGCCCGTAGTTGGCCACATAGGTAAGCATCTCCCTGAAGAGAGTGACTGCAACCATCAGAAGTGTGAATGCGGCCACACCCATCAGGAAGAATGGGACAAACTCGCTCAGAACGAGCCGATCGATTTTCCTCAAGAACAGGCTGTACATTTATGAAACGCCGCGACAGGATTTCAATTCCCGGCGGGTCGTGCCCTGATCAGGATCATCCAGGTGACGAACGAAATCAGTTTCTTGCCTTTCTCGACGACCTGGAAATGGCGCTTGACATGGGTGCTCGCGCTCTGTATGTGCTTCGCGATCATCCGTATCCTGTCGTCATCCGCTCCCATCTTCTTCGCCCACGAGTCGAAATCGTGCTCCTTCGGGTATATCTCGATCAGGTCGATATCGAATCCACCGTTCTCGAGAAGTATCTCGAGCTCGGCAAGCTGGTAGCTCCTGACATGCGAGCGGTCGCGAAGCTCCATCAGGAACTTGAGGAAATCCGTGAGCTCCGGACGTAGCGGCGCGAGTGCATCTGCTATCAGCAGTCGGCCCCCGGGCTTCAGCACCCGGTTGGCTTCCCGGACGAGCACGCTTCCCTCCGACAAATGCCGGATTGCCATTCGCGCGGTGACGATATCGTAGCAGTCGGCCTCGCACGGCAGCGATGCCAGGCTCCCGTTAATGAAACTGATGTTCTCAATTCCCTCCTCGCGAGCCAGACTCTCGGATTCCCTCAACATCTCGGGATCGGGATCGAAGGCGTCGACCCTCGACACTCTCCGCGCGAGCATTCGCGCCACGTGCCCCAGGCCGGTAATCAGGTCCAGGCCCACATCTTTCTCGGTCGGCTCTCCAAGGTCGACCATGCGCCGGATGTCGGCCTCCTCCCCGAGCTCGCGCACCGTTTCGATGCGCGCGGCGCGAATACCGGCGTCTCCCCAGACAACCTCGGAGTCGGCGATACCCATCTATTGCCCCTCCTCTTTCTCCGTCTCAGCCTCTATCTCGTCAAGAATAGTGAACAGGCTTGCGTCAGCCTGGAATCGCTCCCCAAGGTAATACTTCTTCGCGATCTCGCTCTGGGATATCTCGCGCGCGGTACCGGACTGAAGTATCTTTCCCTGGTGCATGACATACACCCAGTCGCTGACCGCGAGAATGTCCCGCACCGAGTG
>CAYLVL010000380.1:0-2973 GCA_964387135.1 uncultured Planctomycetota bacterium | reverse complement strand
TGGTAGACGGGTGGTTGTGTAATGGACAGGTTTGGCATACTATTGGCGATCAAGCGGCACATTGCATGGTGAAAATGCGGTATGCTACAATCAGTGCTCGGAGAGCGGGATCCCGTGTTTGAGCGGGGCTGGTAGAGAGTATGTCAGAAAAGAAAGACGACGGAAGCCTGAAACGCCTGCGCGCGTATATCGCCGAAGAGGCGGAGCGCCTGGGACAGTGCGGCGGACGGGTCCTTCATATCGATCTGGACGACATCGACGCCGATGGTTCTGATTGTGTCCCGACGCCGTCGATTGATCCACTTGAGCGGGATGTCGGGTTCCTCTTCGGTCCAATGAGCAAGCGTCGCGGTTCGGACGCCAAGAAGCCTCTGGCTTGACTGCTGAATCGTTTATGAGGTCCTACAGAAACAGAAGAACCGGATCAGACAACAAGAAACGGGACTGGGATGACTGGCAGCGTTACGTGAGAAAGGAAACCCAGCGCCTGATGCAGAGGTCCGGAAGGCAGGTTGTCGAAGTCAGCTTCGCAGAGCATGAGTCTGCCCCGAGAGTCCATGAGGAGCCGACCGGTTCCGTTGAAATGCCGGCTCCCGAACCGTACGAGGACAGACGGGTACCCGTTCCCGGTGTTCCGAGAGAGGAAGCCCTGGAGCTCAGCGACGACGAGATCGGCAGGACGGTCAAGCCTTACACTATCGAAGACTACAGGAACATCCGTCCGCTGACCAGCGACGACCTTTTCGCGACAGGCGAGGTTCCGGTTTCTGAGCCTGCTGAAGAAATTCCCGCTGTGGATGATCCGGTTGAGACAGAGAGCATGGCGTCCGAGCCGATCCCGATTGAGACGGCTCCGGTGAAAGCTCCAATGGTGGCTCCCGAGAAACCATCGAGGGACGGGAAGCCGAAGAAATCCAAAAAGGGCAGGGGACGCAGAAAGAAGGACAGGCACGAGGGCGAACTCGAGCTTTTCGATTCCGTCAGCGAGCACCAGATGGTCACCCGCGAACGTCTGACCAGAAAGACCAAGCTCGAGCGCGAGCAGCTTATTGAAAAGCTTCTCGATCCTGTGATCAGTCTCGAGGAAGCCGCCACCCTTATCGGCGTGTGCAAGACAACCGTAAGGCGCTACACCAACAAGGGCGAGCTCGAGTGCCTGCGTACCCCGGGACAGCAGCGTCGATTCAAGCTCAGCCAGGTTCTGGCCTTTGTCAAGAAGCGCGAGGAAGAGCAGAAGGGAAGGAAGGCTCGCAAAAAGAAGAGCACATAGCTTCTTGATAAACGTGCAGCGGTCATCCCCGGTCAGGGGATGTTTTTCTATGGGGGCGTCCGGGGAAGGGCGGTGCTTATCGAACCTTGACTGCCTGATATGAATCAACAGTGGGGGATACAAAGAGGGTGGCGAGCGTTAGAATTCATCCATGAGGCATTACCCGGCGACCGCGCAGAGAACATGGCGGACGGATAGCGTCGGATATGCGACGAGGTGTCAATTCATGTCCCGATTATCGGCTACTATTCTCATAATACTGGCGGCGATAATTGGAGCGTTGACCGGAGGTTTCATCGTCTACGGGGCGCTCGGCAACAGCCTGCGCGCGGAGATCGAAACCCGTCTCGCGAGCGCGGGGGCGAGCGCGCAGGCGATCGGTGGAATCGACGATGTGCTTTCCGGTACCGGCGTTTCCTCATCCACCGCGAGCGGTTCCGGAACCACGCTCCTCGATCCCGAGGAGATAGCGGTCACCGAGGTCTACCGCTCGGTCAGCCCGTCGGTCGTGCACGTGAGCACCATTCGCTACTACCGAAGTTTCTTTTTCTTCCAGGTTGTTCCGCAGGAGGGTACCGGCTCGGGTTTCATAATCTCCGACGACGGCTATGTCCTCACCAACAATCACGTGATCGCCGGGGCGCATGAAATCACGGTCAGGATGAGCAACGGCGACGAGTACGCCGCGGAGCTTGTCGGCACCGACCAGATGACCGATATCGCCGTCCTTCATATCGAGGATGCAGACATCCCGCCCGACTGGGTCGCGCCGCTCGGAGATTCGGACTCGATCCAGGTGGGGCAGCGGGCTATCGCGATCGGCAATCCCTTCGGGCTTGATTCGACCGTGACGGTCGGCGTGATTTCCGCGCTGGATCGGCCGGTGAGCACGGAGGACACGACGCTGGAGAACATGATCCAGACGGACGCGAGCATCAATCCGGGAAACTCCGGCGGTCCCCTGATTTCGTCGAGCGGTCATGTAATCGGCATCAACACTGTGATTCTGAGCCAGTCGGGGGGGAGTCACGGGATCGGGTTCGCGATACCGATCAACTCGGCGAGGCGTGTGGCGGCGGATCTGATCGAGTACGGGCGGGTGCGGAGACCGTCGCTGGGATTCAACGGGCTGACGCTTACGCACGATCTGGCGGACGTGCTGGGACTGCCGGTTGATTACGGGGTTCTCGTGCAGGAGGTGGAGCGCGGCTCGGCCGCATGGGATGCGGGATTGCGGGGGGGCACCAACAGGGTGGTGCTTCGCGACCGTTTCCGGCAGTTCGCGCTGTATGATGATGGAGATGTAATCGTCGAGTTCGAGGGCGAGAAAGTTACAGATTTCTCATATCTCGCTGACCGTATCCGAAGGATGGAACTCGGCGAGGAAGTGACGCTCAAGGTGATCCGTCAGGGTCGCGAGATCGAGCTGACGATGGTACTGAGGGAGTAGGATTGGTTGCTATTTCACTCGTTTAAATTCTTCGGCCCATAGTCTGTCCATTTCGATAAGGATTTCGGCAGCGTAATCAGGATCCCGGCGGGCGATGAAGTCGGTGACGTCCTCGCAGAATCGCGAGAAATCGTATAGCTGCCCCAGCTTGACGAAGAAGGCAGTCTCTTCTTTTATGAGTCTGATCAGAACATTGACCAGGTCAAGCTGCGTTTTGACGACCGAGCGATCCAGAGAGGCGGGATTGTAGGTT
>CAYLVL010000379.1:0-2987 GCA_964387135.1 uncultured Planctomycetota bacterium | reverse complement strand
CTGCCGAAGGAGAAGCAGGAGATAATATCCATGAAGGGTAGAAAAGGTTAGCTGAGGGGCCGCGGCCTACTCTCTGACGATGTAGCGGCTCGCCGGCGGGGGCTCGGGTCCCAGCCCTTTCCTCTCCCTCACCTTCCTCACGGTTTCGGGTAGCAGGCTGTCGGGGACCGGTGCCCAGTGGTCGAAGGTGCTCTGCCAGAAGGCGCTGCCCGACGTCGCTGCCCTCATCTCCTGGGAGAGGCCGAGGGTCTCCGAGACGGGGAGGTATCCCGTGACGTTGACGACGGCCCCCCTCTGCTCGACGCTGTGGATGCTCCCCCGTTTCCGGCTGATCAGGCCCGTCACGTTCCCCAGCTCCTCCGGCGGGATGCGCACCTGGATCTTGTAGATGGGCTCCAGCAGCGTCGGATCCGCCGAGAGAAGGGCCGCGTAGATGGCCTGCCTGACGGCAGGCATCATCTGGGCCGGACCCCTGTGAACGGGGTCCTCGTGAAGCTGGATGTCGGTCAGGACTATGTGGACGCCCCTCACCGCCTCCCCGGCGTAGGGACCGGACTCCAGGGCCCAGTGGAATCCGCCGGAGATGTGATCCAGGACCTCCCTGAGGTACTGTACGCCGACGGTGGCGTTTGTGAGGATGTTCGCGTTCTTGTCGACGGAGACGATCTGCCTCGCCTCCTTGACGGACCAACCCGCCTTCTCATGGAGGATCGTCTCCCGCTGGCGGCGAGAGCTGAGTTCGCTGAGGTCCCCCGACCTGATGAGGTCTATGATGGCGGGGTCGAGGGGCTTGACCGTGAACCAGACCCTGTTGTGCTTGTTCGGGCTCTTCCCCATGAAGGGTCCGGCCTCCCGCAGGACGGTCTCCCGGTAGACGACCTTCGGCTCGGTGGCGACCACATCCAGCTTGTATTCCCGCTTCAGGTCCTTGAGGGCGATCTCCAGGTGGAGCTCCCCCATCCCCGACAGGAGGTACTCCCCTGTCTCCTGGTTGATGGTGGCGACGAGGTTCGGGTCCTGGATCGAGAGCTTCGTCATGGCGTCGATGAGCCGGGGCAGGTCGACGGGGCGCTTCGGCTCCACCGCCACCGTCAGGACGGGTTCCGAGATGTACTTGATCTGCTCGAAGCCGACGGCCCCCTCTCTGTGAGCGTAGTCGACGATGGTTTCCCCCGCCCTGCCCTGGTCGAGGCCGAGGAGGGCGACGATGTTCCCGGCGGGGATGGCGTCCACAACCTCCCTGTACTGGCCCATGTAGATGCTGACCTGCTGGGCCTTGTACTGCCTGTTCGCCATGAGCAGGTAGATGTCGTCCCCCTTCCTGATGGTGCCCGAGAACACCCTGCCGGTGCTGATGACGCCCGCCTGGGGGTCGATGATGACGTTGGTAATGCAGATGACGAGCGGACCGTCCTCGTCGATCTTCAGCATCGCCCTGCCCATCTCGCTCTCCAGGTCGCCACGCCAGATTGCGGGGATCCTGAAGGGCTGGGCCTCCAGGGGGTTGGGGAGATGGTGCACCGCCATCTCGAGGATGGCCTCGTGGAGGGGGAGCATCTCCTGCAGCACCTCCAGCTTACCCTCCCTGTAGAAGTCGACGATGTCGCTGAACTTCAACCCCTTCTTCTGGAGGAGGGGGAGGGTGAAGCCCCACCGGTCCAGGGCTGAGCCGAACGCGACCGTGCCGTCGGCAGCTTGGACCGTCCACTTGTTCCTGACCTCGTCTATGCCGTAGGTCTGGACGATGGTGTTGAACTGGTTGATGATCCTGATCAGCTTCTTCTGGACGGCGTCCGCGTCCATCTTCAGCTCCTTGATGAGGCGGTCGAACTTGTTGATGTAGAGGACGGGCCTGACCCGCTCGTCGAGGGCGACCTTGAGGCGGACCTCCGTCATGATCTGGAACTCCTCCACGGCGTCCACCAGCAGGATGCAGCCGTCCAGCGCCCTCAGCGCCCGGGTCACCTTCCCCGAGAAGTCGACGTGGCCCGGGGTGTCGATGAGGTTGATGACGTACTGCTCGTCGTCCTCCTCGTAGAGGAGGCTGATGTTCGCCGTCTTGATGGTGATCCCACGGCGCTGCTCTTCCTCCAAGTAGTCTAGGGCCCGGGTCTCGCCGGCTCGGCTAGGCGCCATGAGGCCCGCCATGGCGAGGAGGCTGTCGCTCATGGTCGTCTTCCCGTGGTCGATGTGCGCGATGATCCCTATGTTCCTGATGTGCTCCTTGTCGTGCATCAGCTTCAGGATCTCGCCAGTCTGCTTGAATCGGGGCATGGCTCGTCAAACCCTAAATCCAGATGTCCCTATAGACTCAAAGTGAGCACCTTTTAAATCTATTCATAATGGCTCCGTTGACTATGCCCTCAGCGGTTGATCTGATCAGCCCTGTCATCGTTCGTTAATTGTAACCGATATCAGGAACGTGCCCCCGGATGAGGGTTTTGTAAGCGTTATCAACTATCCAGTTTTCACCGACTCTCATCCTACAACCCAAGGTCATCACGGCCTCCTGATGAGTCACTCGGCGTTCGCGTGCCTCTTCCTCATGTCGATCTCGCTCGTGCCCAGCCTGCGCATGAGGTCGGCGATGATGCAGTCGAGGAAGACCATGGCAGAGAGCTCGAACATGGTGCCGAGGGGCGCCGTGTCGTATTCGCCCGTTATCTGCCTCCTGTCGTAGTCGAACTCGTCGTCGATCTTGGTCCTCCCCTTGACCACCACCACCTTGTCGGCGTACTTCGCCAGAGGGGTGTCGGGGTGGGAGGTCACCGCCACGACCTTGGAGCCGACCTCCTTCGCCACCTCCGCCTGGGCGACCACCGTCCTGGTCACGCCCGAGCCCGAGATGGCTATGACGAGGTCTTCCGGGGTGAGGGCGGGAGTTATCGTCTCGCCGCTGACGTAGACGTTGAAGCCGAGGTGCATGAGTCTGAGGGCGAAGGCCCTCCCCACGAATCCGCTTCGACCCGTCCCGAGGATGAGGATCT
>CAYLVL010000378.1:0-2988 GCA_964387135.1 uncultured Planctomycetota bacterium | reverse complement strand
CACGATTCGGGCGCCCTCGTCGGGGGGGAGACTTGCGATCGCGAGATCGAGCGCACCCGACAGGTTGGTGAAGTCGGGCTCGATGTCGGAGGAGATTGCCGTCAGTTCTTCGAGGTCGGTACCGAGGCCCGCCTCGACAAACGCGTCGCGACCGAATACGATAAGGCCCGCCGTGTCGCGCTTGTCGTCGGCTGATTCAAGCGCGGACTGCACGTATTCCTGCATCGCTGCCGCGCTGCCCTCCCCTACCGATCGGCTTCCGTCCCACAGGAAGAACACCGAGAGCTTGTCGGAGCGCTGGACGAGGCGCATGTCGGCGAGGGCGAGGATGATGGCGGCAAGGATCGCCAGTCGCAGGAACAGGCTGAGACCGCGCTGGAAGCGTCCCATGTCGCTGAAGCTCCTGAAATGGAGCAGCAGGAAGAACGGGAGGATCAGGAAAAACCAGAGATTCTGTGGCGATCCGAACTCCATTATTGTTAACTCATAAACTGTTTATCAAAAGCCCTTGCGGTGGTAGAAGAACCACTCACCGCAAAGGACCGCAAGCGCGAACACCGAAAGCCACTTCCAGACGCGTTTCTCGCCCTCCACATGGAACCTTGTGATATCCTCACTCGCCAGCAATTCGTCGGGAGCTCTTACGGAGCTGACATCGCTCTCGGCCTCATCGAAGAAGTTGGCGACCAGCAACTGGTGCTCTTCCTCTGGAGCACCCTCGATTTCCATCTCGTAAACACCGGCGACATTGACGTCCACGAAGGCATGGCCCGCGTCGATCGGGAACTCAAGCTCGATATCGCGGGGTCCGTGAAGACGGATCTTCTCGCCGAGAGCGTCCACTCTCACAGCCTCGACACCCTGGGTTCTCAGCCCGGATGCTTCTCCCTCGGTGTGGCTGCGGAAGAAGCTGACTACGTTGTACATGAGGATCGGGAAGGTCGGTCGGGTGATGAGATCGGTGCTGGTGAGGTCGAACGGGAACACGAGCGCTCGAAGGTAATTCCTCTCGCCGTAGACCATCAATGGAGTGCTGTCGGCGTCAATAAGAGTGACCGCTCCGGGTCTCGGCTCTATCGATGTCGCCGCGAACACGTCGAAACTTCCGGGATTGACGAATCGCAGCATCGGATGCCCGTCGTCCCAGTCGGTGACCTGGGGGGCCTCAACCGTGCTCGACACTGTGCAGGGAAGGTAGTCGCGGTCGGGAGGATTAAAGAAGACGTAATTCCCGGCAGGCAGATCGTCGGGCGCCCAGCCGGGAAAGAAGATAAGATCGTAGCCCGCTCCGGGAACGAACTCGCTCATTTCTATCTGGTAGAGCCTGATGCCCGGCATGCCCGCCAGCGACAGCAGCAGGAACGGATCATCGCCCGCGATAAGCACCTCCATCGCGTCAGCGGCGGGAGGAATCGCGTAGGCCATATTATCAAGCTCGAGATCGTCGCGGATATCGAGCCTCAATTCGATCACTCCGCCGGGGTACGGGATATCCCGGTACACTTTCGCCATGCGCGATCCGGGGTCGATTTCAATGGAGCGGACGTCTATCAACTCGCCCTCGGAGAGGAACTCGACATCGCACTCCACCGGCTGGTCCATGAAGTTTCTCGCGGTCAGGAACGCATCGAAGCTCAGCACGTTTTCGGACTCGGCGACACCCGTGATACTGAAGTCGGTGATGGCGACGTTCCTCGCTCCGCTGCCCGCAGTGAGAAAGCTCAGCGGAAATTCGGGATCGTCGAAAAGGCCGACATCAACGCCTGAGAAGTCGCTGACGATGATGATCATGGGGCTGTCGACCTCAGACGCCTTGCTGACCGCGAGAGCATAGGCGGTGGCCATGTCGCTGCGGGTGTCCCAGGTGGAGAGGGAATCCAGGGTGCGCTCGATGGCGTTTATCCTGTCGGTGAAATCCAGCGCGATTCGAGCATGCTCGCCGGCCTCGATGATCATCACCTGCTCGCGCCCGGCAAGGTTCCGGCAGTAGGCCCTGATATCGGCAAGCGCGTGATCGAACCTGGTCGAGGCTCCCTCGCGAGCGGCCATGCTCGCCGATGTGTCTATGACGAAGATGGTGCGCTGTCCCTCGTTCAGGGCCGCTTTGATGGCGGGATCGATCAGCGCAGCTATTATGGCAATGGCTATCAATATCTGAAGCAGCAGCAGAATGTTCCATCTGAGCTTCTGGAACGGGACATTGGCCTGGAGGTCCTGGACCATCTCGGTCCAGAAGAACGTGGACGAGACCACGAGCTTCTTGCGCCTCAGCCTGAGGAGGTAAAGGGCGATGATGACTGGAATAGCCGCCGCGAAGAAAAGCGCTATGGGATTGTTGACAATCATGCTGTCCGATTGGCTCTCATCGTTGAAAACCGGGCGGTTTTGTGCCTAAATAGGCCGAAACTCGTGTCCGCGCGAAAGCTTGACACTGCGGCTTTCATAGAGGGAATGGCCTCTTGGAACATGCTACAAATTGTCCGGTCCGCGGCTGAGCTGGCCGACATCATACACCGCGTGACCGACACGTTTCCCGAAGAGGAACAATACGTCATGGTTCCTGTACTTCGGGACGCCGCCCTGTCTGTTCTTGAGTACGCGTCTCTGGGCATGGCCCGATACGATACCCCCTATCGGTACGTATTGCTTTCCAAGGCTCTTATGTCGCTCAACGAGCTGAGCTCGCATTTCATCCTCTGCAAGAACATCGGCGTCATGAGCAGGCAGCGCTACAAGGAGCTTGTCGACACCGGCGCGACCCTCCGGGACCAGATCATGAACGTCATGAAGGACATCGGCCACGTGGACCCGGACGAGCCCTCTCCGTTCTGACAGGCCTCATCTGACGAATCCAGTAAGCACCAGCTCCTTCAGTATGAAATCCTCCACCGGGACATCGGTGGTCGCGACCACATATCCAAGCCCGAGCTTCCGGGCGAATGTCCTCAGATCGTCAAGGTACGCCGCAATCCTGCGCTTATAGTCGGC
>CAYLVL010000377.1:0-3016 GCA_964387135.1 uncultured Planctomycetota bacterium | reverse complement strand
GAAAAGCCCCTCAAGCTGGGCTATCAGGTCACCGAGCGTGGTCGACGCGTCGATGCTGAACGAGTCGGTAACGCCATCCCCGTCATACTGGAGGCCGCTTATCTCGATCGTCTCATCCCCGCTGAGGGCCCCTCCGGAGAACTGGTCGAGATCGACAAGCAACGTAGCGGCTGTGGCTATGTTCGCGCTGTTGCCGGTCGTGAATGTGCGAGTGCCGACAATGAGACGGCTTGTCGCGACATTGCCCGCGGTCGTGTTCCCCGTGGATATCGAGAACTTGCTTCCCGAGTAGTCCTCATCGATAAACGTGATCGAGTCCAGGGAGATCGTGTTCGCGCCGCTGGGATCGGTCTCGGTAATCAGGAACGCGCCGTTTGAGTCGATCGTCACTTGCGCCTCGCCCTTGAAGGCCTGGTGTATCGCCTGTCTCAGGCTCTCGAGCGTATCGCTGGCGTCTCCTGCAAACGTGAAGTAATGCGTGTTGGTTGAAGCGTCCTTGAGAGTGACCTCGATCTTGATCCTGTCGCCCGGGGTAACCTCCTCGTCGCCGCGACCGGCCTGAAGGGTGTCGATGAGCAGATCGTCGCCGGTCGCCCTTGTCCCGCCCACGCTGTTTGCGGTCATTGCGATCGTGGCGATTCCGGCGGTGTTGCCATACGCCATCTTCACCGCAGCTCTTTCAAGCGATCGATCATCCAGGCCGCTCACCGCTCTCGCGCCCTGGGCTATCGACTGAATTGTCACGCTGTGGCTCCCCGGCTCGGCCCCGAATCCGGCCTCGACCCCGAGGATCCTTGGCTGGGACGATTCCGCCAGCTTCGTGCGGAACGTGGATTCCAGGCGAAGTGTCAGAAGCGCGGTCTTGAGCGCGAGGGCCTTCGTGTTCACCCGCTGAAACGCGAGCTTCTCGAAGCTCTTCTGTTCAGCAAGCTCCTCAAGCTGTGTGATCGGTCCTCGCCTGAGCCCGACCAGGGCTTCAACCAGATCGTCCGTCGAAAGCCCGGAGAACAGCCCTGTGAATGAGATGCTCGAAACCATACAATGTTCCGGTCCGTCGCATATGCAGCCGAGACCGGCCTCCCTTTTCGGACTATGTTGGCCCGATGCCCGGGCCCATCGATATCCAACCCATCAGGAGTAAGCCGATTGCCGCAGGATCCGCGACAAAACGGGAACGATCGCCTTCACCTGCCATGGAGGTAACAAGTATAGCAGGCATTTTCATCCAGCAAAGAAAATCGTTCCCGTTTTGTCGTGTGTTCCTGTTCGTCATTGAGTCGATGTCCCCGACTCGGGGGCCCTCCAGGCTTTGTCCGGCCGGATGGAGGACCCCCTGTTGCTTACAGATTATCGAAGAAGCTCGGCTATCCGCCGTCGTCGCCTGCCTCGCCCGTTGCAGCCGTTGAGCGAATCAGTCGACCGTCGGCAGCATCACACCTCGATATCCGTCAACACCGCTTCGCCCCGCTTTACAGCCTCGACGAAGTCCGGGATATCGTATGGTGGGATTTTCCGGATCACCTCGCCGGTCCGCTGATTGATAATCTCGACGAAGAAATCACCCGACTCCCTGTCTATGGTGTACTTCGCCTGTATCTCAAACACGTCGAAGGTGAGGTTCACCTTCCGGAGCATCTCAGCGAACTCCTCAAGGCTCATTCGCTTGAACTGCTCCTGTCTTCTCTCAATGGCCCGACCCCGCCCATGCGAGGATTCCCGAGAAACCTGAGCTTCTTCCATGCGCTTGATCTCGGCCGAGAGCCTGGGGAAGGGAATAGCCTCCTCAGTCTCGGACCGAACGTGCTTGGGGCGCGGCAGCGACTCACGTGCCGCAGTCCTTTGCGCGCTTAGCTTGGAATAAGCTGCTCCCAGGTTCTCTATCGTAGCCATGAGACAACCTCCCTAACCGTCCATGTCAGAGACGATTATCTCAGCAGCTGCAAGACCGTCTGAGGCAGCTGGTTGGACTGAGCCAGAACCGCTACGCCGCTCTGGAGGAGGATCTGGTTGCGGGTGAAATCGATGACCTCTTCCGCAACGTTCAGGTCCCTGATTCCGGATTCGGCGGCAGCCAGGTTCTGGTGCGCCACTTCGAGATTCCTGATGGTCGACTCGAGCCTGTTCTGAACGGCACCGAGTTTACTTCGGAAACTCGCAACGCGGTCGATCGCGCCGTCAACCTGGGTGATCGCGTTCTCGGCCGCATCCTGGCTAAGCACCTGTACGCCCTCGAGCCCGATCGCCCGAGTATCCATCTGGCCCACCGCCAGTTCCAGCTTCTGGCCCTGATTCGAGCCGATCTGGAACACCAGCGGGTTCGGCACGATGTGCACGAAGCTCGTGCCGGTGTAATCGGCGGTAAGGCTGATTGTCGGCCTCGCGTTCGGATCGAGGTTGTAGGGCGCGGGCACCTGGTCCACCGTCGAGTCGGGGTCCAGCTTGTAGCCCTGCGTCGTGTCGAACCTGATCTCCACGCCGGCAAGGATGCCGCGAAGGACCCCGGTGTTGCTCTCGCCGTACGCCACAAGTTCTCCGTCCTCAATGCCGACGATGCTCACCTGGTAGTTGGCGAGCGCCGTCTCCGCGGTCTGGAACCAGCTCAGGGCGTTGATCGTCTTCTCGTCGCCCGAGAAGACCAGCTCCACACCCGGAACCGGGCTCACGATCGAAATCGTGCCCGCGGCCGGACCGCTCAGGTTGTAATGCGCCAGGTCAGGATACGCTCCTCCAACCAGAGTCTCCTCCAGGTTGAGGTCGAGCGTGGACGCCGGGTTGGCGATCGCCAGGCTGATCTTGCCGACGAAGTCCTCCAGGGTATCGGTCTTGTTGACCAGGATGGTCGTCGTCCGGCCCAGAGGCACGGCGGCAAGCCCAAGTTCGATGTAGTCCCTGCCTTCGAACACCCCGTTGTCGGCGAACGCCGCGATCGACTGCATCTGGGTGGTGTTCTGGGCGGGAAGCACATTGTTCGTGCTCACATGAATGATGCCCGTCTCACCGGTAACCAGAATCGCGT
>CAYLVL010000376.1:0-3042 GCA_964387135.1 uncultured Planctomycetota bacterium | reverse complement strand
TTGACTGCCAGCTTGTTGTGCTGGGCACGGGCGATCCGAGGTATCACAAGGCGCTTACCGAAGCGGCCGAGAAGTACCCGCGCAATTTCGCCGTCCGGCTTGAATTCTCCAACGAGCTGGCTCATCTGATCGAGGCGGGGAGCGACATCTTTCTCATGCCCTCCAAGTACGAGCCCTGCGGGCTTAACCAGATGTACTCCCTCCGCTACGGCACCGTGCCGATCGTCTCAGCTACCGGCGGCCTGAGGGACACGGTTGAGAACTACACCGCCGCCAAGCTCAAGAAAGGCCGGGCAACGGGATTCGTGATGCGCGCTTTCAGCACGACAAGCCTTGTGAATACCGTAAAGAAAGCGGTCAAGCTATTCAGGGAAGATCCTGACTCGTGGCGCAAGCTCATGATCGCCGGTATGAAGCAGGACTTCAGTTGGCCGGCCCAGGCCAGGCAGTACCTGAATCTCTACACGCAGATGCTGAGGAATTCGCAGGTTTGATATCAGCGGGATTCGGTCTCGCGCCTGATCCGGGAAAACCGCAATGAAATCGATTCTTATAGCGCTCCACGCCCATCTCCCTTATGTCCGCCACCCCGAGTGGGACAACTTCCTCGAGGAGCAATGGCTTTTCGAGGCGGTGGTCGAGACATACGCCCCGTTGGTGCTGATGCTGGAAGGGCTGCGCCGGGAGGGAGTCCCGGTCAGGCTGACGTTGACATTGTCGCCGACCCTGTTGCTAATGCTCGACGACGAACTTCTGCACGACAGGACCGTGCGGTTCGTCGACAGCCGCCTCAGTCTCCTGAAGGACGAGAACGAGAGACACTCGGGCCTCCATGATCCGTTCAGGCCGCTGGTCAAGATGTACCGCGAGCGGCTGGAGGCCATCCGCGACGTGCTGGACGGTCGAGGCGGCCTGATAAGGATATTCAGGGCCCTCGAGGAGGCCGGACTCCTCGAGATAATCACCTGCGCGGCCACGCACGCCTTCCTGCCTCATCTTGTGATGTCCCCCGAAAGCGTCGAGAGGCAGATCGGCGTCGGCTGTAGAGTGCATGAGCGTCTGCTCGGCAGACGTCCGAAGGGCATCTGGCTGCCCGAGTGCGGCTACATTCCCGGACTCGAGAGCGTTCTGGCAAGAGAGGCTCTGAATTACTTCTTTGTTGAGTCTCACGGAATCGAGCTCGCGGCTCCGGCGAAGGAGCACAAGCCCGGCGATCCCCACATACCTATCAAGACCCCGTCCGGTCCGGTCGCCTTCGGGCGCGACAGGGAAACATCCAAGGCCGTATGGAGCGCCGAAGAAGGCTATCCCGGCGACTACTGGTACCGCGACTTCTATCGCGATGTCGGCTTCGACCTTCCGGCGGATGTCGTCGCGCCCTACCTGCCGCCCGCTGTCGATCACACCTTCACCGGGATCAAGTATCATCGCATCACCGGCGACACAGATCGGAAGGAGCCCTACAACCGCGATGCCGCCCTGCATCAGGCCCACGAGCACGCGCTCGACTTCATCAATCGCGCCAAGGGTCGGCTGTGGTGGATCGGTGAGCGAGGCATGAAAACCCCGCTGATCGTCTGCCCGTACGACGCGGAGCTTTTCGGTCACTGGTGGTTCGAAGGTATCGACTGGCTCGGCGAGGTCTTCAGGGAGATATCAAGAGTGCCCGACATCCAGGCGTGTACCGGATCTGATTATCTTGAATCCGGCGGCGAGACCCGTCTCGGTGTCCCCGCGCACAGCTCATGGGGCGACGGCGGCTACGGGGAAGTCTGGGGAAGCGACCAGGCGGAGTGGATCTACCCGCACATTTTCGGCTTGAACAGGCACCTGAGGCGACTTCGCACGAAATACGGGAACACCGACGATCCTGTCATCAAACGCGCGCTCCATCAGTTCGAGAGAGAGCTTATGCTCCTCGAAAGCTCCGACTGGCCCTTCATCCTTCATACAGGAACCCAGTCGGGCTATGCCAAGACCCGTCTCGCCGAGCACCTGAAAGCCTGCAACGATCTTCGATCCATGCTGGAGAGCGGCGATATCGAGAGCGAGGAGCTTGTCATCCTCGAATGGAAGCACCCGAGCTTCCTTGTGGAAGACCTGGTTCCGCGCTGAGCGGAAGCGGCTGTTCCCGCTTTTTCTCCGGTCAGTCGCTGCCTCTCCCCTTTCCCAACATCAGCCTATTGCGTTTTATAGCTAATTCATCTAACCTGTATGCAGTATAGCAATCTGTATGCTGCGGAGGTTCCCAATGAAAAAGCGGGCGATGCTTATCGTTCTGGTCTGCTTAATGGTGCTCGGGATGATCTCGTGCTCCCAGACCGGCGACATTCCCACTATTCCTCAGACTAATCCGGGTCTTATGGAGAGCGCGGCGCAGTCCGGCCCGTCGGGTTCACCGACCCATCTCTGGGGCTACTGGAATGTTGCAGTTGACCCGTCCTCGGGGCAAGTGGAGATAGTTCCCCTTAGGGGTGTCGAATTCAAGGCTAACGTCACTATGTTCCTTCAGCCCCCGGCGGGTAGCCTGAGAAACCTTTCGATCCGGATCGTTGACGCCAGTCATTTCATGGACGAAGGGCTGATTGATGTCAATGTCTCCCTGACCCATCCGTTCCCGGGGCTTTTGACCTACACCGGATTCGACGTCATGGGCGTTTTCGTCCACGACGGCGATACGGTCGGTGCCTACGATTCGTCGGTCTTCTACGCGAGGACAGGCGAGGGCGCAAGGCTCCTGAACAGGGACGGATTCACGCGCTGGTTCAACCCGAGCGAGTTCCCGGTCTCGGGCGTGCTCGGATTTACCGAGGGAGCTCTCGGCAGCAAGGGGATCATGTTCACCGCGACAGTGAATCCCTACAAATACTTCGCGGACGGGCTTGATCCCTACGACGACCTGGTTGACTTCCTGCACGATCCGGCTGTCATCGATCGACGCGCGCTTTTCAGTACGACCGCCACCAATAGCAGGCTGTACGAGCTTCAGTTCCCGTTCCTGGGACCCGCACCGAATCTCACGTTCCAGTATGCCGTGATCGC
>CAYLVL010000375.1:0-3054 GCA_964387135.1 uncultured Planctomycetota bacterium | reverse complement strand
GTTCCTTGGACTTCACCAGCAGGGACTTGTCACCGACGCCGCCAGCAATCCGCAGTTGATCAAGGGCATCGCCGAGGCGCTTGTCGCGACCGCGAGCGGACTTCTCGTCGCGGTGCCGGCGGTCATCTGTTACAACTTCCTGTTGAGGGAGATCCGGTCACGCACCACCCGTCTCGAACTCGCCTGCGCCGATTACGCCGACGCCCTCGGCAACAACAGGGAGGGCACAAGGTGAGACGAGCAACGAGAGAGGAGCCGGTAAGCGACATCAACATCACGCCGCTCACCGACGTGATGCTCGTCCTGCTGATCATCTTCATGATCTCGTCGCCTGTCCTGCTCGCCCGGGGAATGGAGGTCCATCTGCCGCAGGTGACCGATGCGCCCGCGCTGGTCGAGGAAGATCACGTACTCTATATTACCTCGCAGCGTACGATCTACCTCGACGGAACCGAGTACGCACCCGAGGAACTTCCCGGAGCGTTCGCCGAACTGGTCGAGGCCGCCGATGAGGCCGGCGATGTGGTAAATCTGTTCCTGAGAGCGGACGAATCGGTCACGTACGGCGACATCACCGCCGTCATGGACACCGCGACTCAGGCGGGCATCGAGCGTATCAGCCTCGTGCAGGATGTTCTTGAGGAAGCCCCTGTCGAGGGTCAGAATGCCGACCAGCCGGCGGAAGAAACGCCGTCCGAGTCTTGAACATAGCGTGGCAGCAGGCATCTAAAGAGTGAGCAAGGTGATCGACAAGAGGACGAAAACGCTCGACGAGTGGGACGACTCCTACGCGAGGCGGCTATTGCCGTTTCTCGTCCTGTCGGTGGTCCTGCATATAGCCATTATAACCATCGCGCTCGGTCTCGGTATGCTCCTGACCGGCGGGCGAGGTCTGGAAGTCCTGCTCTTCGAGCCGGGCAGCCCCGGCGAGATCGGCTCCACTCAGCCGCTGCTTGCAGGTTTCAATGCCCAGGAGCGCGTGAAAATCTTCAGGATCGACTTCTTCCGAGAAATCGTTCCCTGGACTCCACCAGAGCCTGAGCCTGTGCCTGAGGAAATCCTTCCGGAGGAAACCGTGCCGGAGGAAGTAGGGCCGACCCCGGAAAAACCGGAAGAACCTGAGATCGTCGAGCCGGAGGAGCCGGAGGAACAGATAGAAGTAGTAGAAGAACAGGAAGAGGAAAGCGCGGAGCCTGATGAAGAGACCGTCACTGAGGAAGCTGCCGGGGAAGAATCACTCGAATTCCTGAAGCCCGAAACCGAGGAAGAGCCCGACAAACCTCCAAGAGACACCCGTCCCGGATTTCTCCGACATCCCAGGAACCTCCTTAATCCCAGGGAGGAATCCCCCGGGATCCCCGAAGAAACACCGGATGAGCCTTTCACCGAGCAACCCCGGCCGCTTCTTGCACAGCCCGATTTTGAGGAAGGCGGCGAGGAGGGCGAGTCGATGTCTGATGCGTTCGCGGTCTTCCCGGAGGCCGCATCGACCGAACCTCAGCCTCCGGGAGATTTCGAGGTGCGCACGTTCGAGCTTCCCGACTGGCAATTCGCCGACATGAACAACGCCGAGTGGGTCAGCGATCAATTCCTCGGTAACTACACCATCTATCTCCTCGGCGACATCTCTGCACGTCACGGTGAGGAGGACCTGCTGGCCTGGAATTACGTGCTCAGGCGGCTGATCACAAACCCGCACGCCGCCTACCCGCCCAACGTAGTGACAATCGCCTCCGCGCTTGAAAACCCGTACGCCTATGACGACGATAGAATCAGTGAGGTCCTGCAACAGGCGTACGAGCGCGAGTCCACTTTCGGCGTGCAGATCCCCGACGCCGAAGGCGAATTTGCTGCGTCGCTGGGCTACTATGAGCTCCCGCAGCCGATCGTCGTCTTCGTCGACAACTACGGCTTCATCCGCATGATGCTCATCGGGCGCATGATCGACATAAGCAACGAGAACATCAGCGCTGCGATGGGCGTGATCGCCGACATGTGGCAGTGGACCGAGGAGGAACGCAACACTCTTCCCATGGTCGTCACCCTCCTCATCAACCTGCTCCGCGACCAGGCTCTCGACCCCGAAGTCCGATCGGTTCCCCCCACCGAAACTGAACTGACCATAGCCCCGACATGGGGCTACCCCTGCGTGGGAGTGGAGGAATCGACGACGACCGAAGACAACTCCGCGGAACCGACTGCTGAGGAACCCCCGCCCGAAGAACCCGAGTGATCTCTTCCTGAAACCAAGACCGAATGTATCCGAGCTGCGAGCGTAAGCGAGTGGCTCCGATTCGGTCGCGGCTCGGATTCCACACGTGCTATCATTCTTCATCGATGTTTTCCAAACCGCCATATCTACTCGCTTTCGCTCTGATCTCCTTCCTGCTGATTGTGTTTGCTGCACATGCTCAGGATGAAGGCCTGAATGAATCCTCGCTCGGCATTCTCACGCCCCCCTCAATAGATGAGAACATCCTCTACTTCGTCAACTACCCGGGGACCCTCTATGCATTCGACGAGTCCACAAACGAGGTCAGAATCTCGACTCTTCTCGATCCCCTGCCCGGGAGAATCGACATCGACTCTCTGCCTGCCCCTCCCCCGACGTGCGTCCGAAGCTACGTCCTCGTGCACATCGCCGAGAGGCTCTGGGCGGTGTCAAAGGTCGACGGCAGGACCGTATGGAGCATCGACCGGCTGCCGGACGCATCATGGCGAGCCGCCATGCGCTCATCCAACACAATGCCGGGATACGCGGTTCTCGATCAGGAAGCAGGAGTACTTGTTATCACGCTCGAAAGTGTGGCTGGCCTGTGGCTCATGAGAAGTCGCACGATTGGCGACGGCACCGTCAAGTGGGAGAAGCAAATCGACGGCCAGCCTCAGGCATGGTGGTTCGACCGCAGCGGGCTGTGGATAGCGTACACCACGATCGCCGGTGACAGTCCCGGCGTTCTCGCGAGTATGGACCCCAGCACAGGCGATGAACTCTGGTCGACTCCGATAACCGACGGCGCTCAATTCCGATCCGCTTTTCGCGCGACCTACCAG
>CAYLVL010000374.1:0-3081 GCA_964387135.1 uncultured Planctomycetota bacterium | reverse complement strand
CAATCGAGGCGGGAATGCGCGAGGAAAACCTGCTGACGGTTCTGAGGCTTACCTTAAGGGAATTGAGACGGATTGCCGTTGAGGGTCCCGGCAAGCGCGAGCTGGAGGACGCCAAGCTCTTCCTTCGCGGTCACTGGGCGCTCGGGCTGGAGTCGACATCCGCGCGGATGATCCGCAACGCCATGGCGACGCTGTTTTTTGACCGGCTCCTGAAGCATGAGGAAGTGATTGCGAGACTCAAGGCGGTCACGAAGGATGATGTAGCCAAAGCCGCTGCGCGCGCTTTTGAGAACGGCGGTCCCGCAATCGGTGCGCTGTCGAGATTCGGGAACGGCGACCGGATCAAGGAAGTGCAGCAGCAGATCGAGGAGATACGCGAGAAGCAGGGAGAGCTCAATCATCGGGCGTTGCGAACCGGCGGTTGATTCAACCCGTCGCAACTGCCGGCAGGACATACAGGTTCTGATTAGCAGTAGCCTTTTATTCCGTGCAGTCATGCTTGAAAGGTCAAGGAGGGGCACCATGCCCGTCAATCAGACGATTCCAAACCTGATGGTCGCAGCGTTGCTTGCGCTTGCGATGCTTGTTTCCTGCGCCGCGAAGACCAGCGCGGAGCCGTTTCTCTACTCGGATGTCGAGCGCGAGATGAATCCGGATGTCACCGAGGCCGAAATTGCCAACCTTGTCGCGGGCAACACCCGGTTCGCGTTCGACATGTACGACTGGCTCATCCAGGACAATGACAACCTGATTTTCTCCCCCTACAGCCTGTCGCTCGCGCTGTGCATGGCCTATGCGGGTGCGGATGGTGAGGCGAAGACCGCGATGGCGGACGTGCTTCACTTCTCGCTCGACGATGAGACTCTTCATGCGGCCTTCAACAGCCTCGATCTCATGCTCGACAACCTTGGCGAGAGTGTGGACGAGGAGGAAGGCCAGGCGTTCACGTTCAACACCGCCAACGCTCTCTGGGGCCAGGAAGACTGCGGCATTAAGGACGAGTTCCTGGATATGCTCGCCCTCAACTACGGTGCCGGGTTCGGGCAGCTCGATTTCTGGAGCGATCCCGAGGGCAGCGCGGATTATGTCAACGGTTGGATTGCCGATCAGACCGAGGACCGAATCACCGAAGCCCTCAGCCCGGATTCGCTCACCCCGGAGACTATCCTTCTGATCATCAACGCGGTTTACTTCTTTGCCAACTGGCAGGATCAGTTCGACCCGGACATAACGCGCGAAGAGCCATTCCACATCTTTGATGGTGATGACGTCACGGTGGACATGATGCGCCAGACCGAGGAATTCAGGTACGCCGAGGGTGACGGCTGGCAGGCGGTGATGCTCCCATACGTGGGTTACGACGCATCGATGATCATCGTGCTTCCCGAGATGGACGCCTACGAGCGGGTCGAGGCGATGCTTCGCGAGCCTCTTTACGAGCAGATCATGGACGATTTACAGCGCCGGGAGGTCCATCTGTTCATGCCGAGGTTCGAGTTCAGAACGCATCTGGACCTGGCCCAGACGCTCAAGGACATGGGCATGGAGCCTGCGTTTGAATCGGGTTTTGAGGGAATCCTTGAGAATCCGCCCGGTGAACCGGTGCACATCGATGAGGTTATCCATGAGGCTTTCATCGCGGTGGACGAGGAAGGGACCGAAGCGGCGGCCGTGACGATTGTCGAGATCATGGTTGAGTCCGCAGAATTCGAGCCCGAGGAGCCGGTCGAGTTCAGAGTCGATCACCCGTTCATGTTCTTGATAGTCGAGAGAAGCACCAATACAATCCTCTTCATGGGCCGCGTGCTCAATCCGGCCTGAAGAGATGAAAGTCCTCTTTCTGGTCAATCCGAACGCGGGCGGACGTGGCGCCGGACGCAAGGTCCGCATCGCTCACGAGCGCTTCCTGTCCGCCGGATGGTCCGTGACGCTCGAAAACACGGGCACTCCCGAGCATGCAGGGCGACTCATTAGCTCTGCGCATGACGACGGCTGCGATCTTCTGGTCCTCGCAGGCGGCGACGGTACCCTCCATCACGCGATCCAGCACCTGCCGTTGGGTTCTCATGACAAACCATCGACTCTGCCTTTCGGGATCATCCCGCTTGGCAGCGGAAATGATTTCTATCGAGGTACCGGGGCACCGTGGGACCCCGAAGGCGCGGCCGACAACATAATCAACGGGAGAGACATCCCGATCGATATCGGGATCTGCGAGCCGGTCGACGATGCCTGCAACCTTCGAAATGAGCAGTCGATTCGTTTCGTCAACACGGCAGGTGTCGGAATAGACTCGCAAACGCTCGCCACACGCGAGAAAGCTCCGAAGTTCCTCTCGGCACGATACGAGCTGCTGTTCCTCGTCACTCTTGTCAGGCTTTATCCGCTGAAGGTCTCGATACAGGCCGACGACTGGGACCTCGACGGCGACTATTACATGGTGCTCTGCTGCAACAACGGGTGGTTCGGGACCGGCATGGAGATCGCGCCGGGTGCGAAGATCAATGACGGCCTGTTCGATGTCCTCACGGTCCGGAAGACACCCAAATGGAAGTTCGTCGTTAATCTTCACAAGGTCTTCAAGGGGACCCACATATACATGGAGGAGGCGGAGATTCTGAAAACCCGCTCTCTTGTTCTCAGGTGCGAGCCCGGTCAGAGGGTGGCGACCGACGGCGATCGCGCGTGCCCCACCCCGGTCAGAATAAGCTGCATACCCGGCGGCGTGAGCCTTCGTACCTGCTGGCTGAACGACTCTCCGCTGACCTGATCCGCTTCGACGCAACCTCCCGTCGTTTCCAAAGTCTCGATATGTGGGGTACACTCGTCGCAGGCGGTGTGGCATGGATACGCTGCATGACAGTCAGAGCAAATGGACGCCCGACACGGGCGATGAGAGCGTCGACTCCGGTCCGTCCCGCGAGCGGCTCCGCCCGCGTCGGCGTTTCGACATCAGGAAACCCGGGAGCGGCCTGAGGGATGTGACAGGGGAGTATGCCGGCCTGGGGAGCGGTCCCGGAAAACCCGGATATGATCCCGAAAACAGATTACGACGAACCGTTCTTCCCGATCCGAACGGGC
>CAYLVL010000373.1:0-3093 GCA_964387135.1 uncultured Planctomycetota bacterium | reverse complement strand
CTTTGGTTGCGGCTTCCCAGTTCTCGTCGCTTCCGATGGAGTCCTCGGGACGGGTCGCCAGCTTGACCTGGTAGTTGAAGCCGAGCGTGGAGAAGAAGTAATCGGCGAAATCGAACAGGCCAAGCAACTCGCCCTCGAGTTGGCCGGGAGTGCAGAAGTGATGGGCATCGTCGATGGTCAGATTCCTGACCCTCGTCAGCCCGTGCAGAGTGCCCGAGCGCTCGAAGCGGTAGCAGGTACCGAACTCGAAAAGCCTCATGGGAAGGTCCCGGTAGCTTCTCAGCTCACTCTTGTAAATCAGGATATGACCGGGGCAGTTCATCGGCTTGACCACGTAGCCCTGCTCCTCGGAAACATGCCTGGCGAGGAACATGTTCTCGGAGTAGTGGCTGAAATGCCCGGAGGTCATGAACAATTCCTGCTTATAGAGATGAGGGGTCAGCACGAGGTCGTAGCCTCGACGCACGAGCTCGCCCTCGACGAACTTCTTGAGCAGGTTAAGGACCATTGCGCCGTGCGGCTTGAATATGGCAAAGCCCGCGCCAGCTTCTTCCGACAGCATGAAGAGGTCGAGTTCCCTGCCGAGCTTACGATGGTCTCGCTCTCTTGCCTCCTCAAGCATCTTGAGATGAGCTTCAAGGTCCCCCTTCGAGAAGAAAGCGGTGCCGTAGATGCGCTGAAGCATCGGGTTGTTCTCGTCGCCCTTCCAGTAGGCTCCGGAAGTGCTGAGAAGCTTGAAATGCTTCAGCCTGCCGGTGGAGGGCAGGTGAGGGCCCCGGCAGACATCGGTGAAATCCCCTTGCGAGTAGATGGAGATGCGCTCGTCCTCCAGTTCCTCTACATGCGGGATTTTCAGATCCTCGCCGAGATCCCTGAGCCTGCTCACAATCTCGTCTTTGGGAAGGATCTCGCATTTGAGCGGCAGGTCTTCCTTGACGATTTTCTTCATCTCCTTTTCGAATTTCTCGAGGTCTTCGGGAGTGAAAGGCTCGTCGACGAGAAAATCGTAGTAGAAGCCGTCTTCGATCGCCGGACCGAAACCGAGCTGGGCTTCGGGACGAAAACGCTTGACCGCCTGCGCCAGGACGTGTGCCGCCGTGTGCCTGAGAATCTCCAATGCCTCGGGATCCCGATCCGTGAGGAGCCGGAGGTCGCCATCCGTCGTCAATGCCCGGTCCAGCCCAATAAGGGTGCCGTTATAAAGAGCGCCAAGGCTCTTCCGGGCTAAGCCCTCCGAAATCTCCCGGGCGATCTCCATGGGTGTAATGCCGGGAGCATACTCCTTTGCATCACCATCTGGAAAAGTGATGCGCACCATCGGGTATCACCTCGCATTGGGCACGGCCGAATATCGGCGGTGCCTGGGACTGGAAGCAATCATAACATAATCAGTGCCCCGCGCCGTGTATTTGCGTTGCCGGGGCATACTGGCTTACGTTATACTATACAAACGGGGATCGGCAAAGGAGTTGTCCTTCAGATGAAGACAATCAATATCAGCGTGCTTATTTTCGCTCTGACGATGATTATTCTGAGTGGCTGCTCGGGAATGGTCGCGCCCACCTCTCCGGATATGGACTACCCGAGCCCGTCGGCTATGACGAGCCCGCCCGGCGAGCCGCATCACATCATGGGTGTCTGGGAGGTGGTGCTGACGGAGGATTCCGCCCACATCACGGAAATCACCGACCGCACTGCCTGGGCGACCCACTTCGATGTGAAGAAATTTCTGAAGACAACCTGTCCGGACTGCCTGAGCTTCAGCAATGTGTCGGTCGACACCGAGAATCAGCTCATCCTGGCCGATGTCACCATCCGGAATCCGACTCAGCTTGAAGCCGCGGATGTCAGGGCGATCGTGATGTCGAACATCCCGGAGGTATACCTGGCAAATCCCGATGACTTCACGACACTATGGGACAAGGATGATCCGCCGGACATCAATCCGTTCCGGCGATTCGGAAAAGAACTTGAGAACGGGATAGTCGGAGCGGACATGGAGGTCACCGAGCATTTCGAGATCCACTACGACACGATACCCGCGATATTCGCGACCGCTCTCGATATCATCTTCCCCGCCGATTCTCTCAGGGAGCCCTATTCGATCGAGAACCAGGAGATAGACGGCGAGCTGGACACGGAGGGGATGGTCCCCCGCACGGTGGAGGTAGACGTGTATGACCGAAACGGTGATCCCGGAACTGTGACGGTGGTGTGCGATGATCTCGGGATTGAAGAGGTTCTGACGAGGGAACCCGGGACGGGGCATTTCTCAGGCACGATCACAAACACTGAGAATCTTCCCGGCAATTACCGGCTGCGGATAGAAGCCGCTGATTCGGTGACTCCGTGGATTCTCTACGACTATCTGGACATCTCCGTAATGGCACCGTTCCAGGGCTGGATGGTCGAGACATATACATTCGATAACCAGGGCTGCTGTCGGGACCTGGCTTCCGGATATGACAACTTCTCCGGTGAGTCGAGGATATTCTACGCGGGAGGGTCGAGCTGCGATGAGGTCATGATTGCTGAGGGCGATTTCAGCAGCGCAAGAACCTACATGAGCCTGGCGGACATCGATCCGATGGTACCCGGATTCAGCCCTTATCCCCTGACTGCAATAGACAGCTCATTCCTTACGGGAGTCGCATTCTTTGTGGACTCGGAGGATGTTTACTCTGATGATTTCTACACGGGCCCGGTATCATCACTGATGGTGACGCTGTATGTCGATATGGAGGGGACCCCCATCTACGTCAACAACGGCGACGGGGACGCGAGCAGGATGTGGCCGACGGAGCCGAGCCTGAAGGGCGTGGACGTCGCCAACGACGGGATGAGCCAGCTTTACGGTCTCTGGGCCGATCCCGCGGGTGTGCTGCCTCCGGAGATATACGGAATGACGCCGGATTACACGCGCCACGACATCTTTATGGGCGACATCATACCGCCTGAGCTCGTCGGGGACGGTCCCGGCATGATCTCCGCCCTGCACGCCAATCTCGTTGCCATCGAAGTGGACGATTTCCTTGTGGATACCGGCAAGCTTTACATTCTCGAGAAGAGCGACACGGCGAGCGAATTGGAGGT
>CAYLVL010000372.1:2206-3100 GCA_964387135.1 uncultured Planctomycetota bacterium | reverse complement strand
TTCGAGTTCACGATAGATCTCTAAAAACCTAACGAGCAGAGGAGAGAGCGATGAAACCGAGTACCCACAACACACCGGCACTCTTAGTATGGGCCGGGTGCTGCCCACAGCCGGAGTCTGCCGCGGCGGACGGAAGTTGTGGGTGATATGGCTGTGAGCTTTGCTCGGCGTGATTGCACCACAGGCCACAATCCGAGGGTAATGAAAAACAGGAGATGGGTCGTATCGTACCTGGGAGAATAGAAAGGTGGGGGAGGGCTGCCTGAGTGTCTTGCTCCTTGACCATTTTGCTGCAACAACGGTAAACTGATATCAGTTTATCGTGCGTCATGTCAGTGCGACGTGACGATTCGCGGTATGGGTTTGTGGATGCTTCTCATCCAAATAATTGGGAAGGTGCCATTATGAAGATTCTTCATTGGTTAGCGGTAATTGCGATCGCAGCCGGGTTGTTTATCGGATGCTCCGGTTCATCAACCGGTCCGATCTCCCCGGACGACACTCTGGGATCGCAAGCCCAGGACCTTGATTCTGATCATTCCATCAACCTCGGGCATTTCCGGATAGACTTCGACGAGGCGACCCGGACATTCTCGATCGACCCGATCATGGAAGATCGGTCCGGGCAGATCGATGTCACTTTTCTCGCCGACGTGGGTGTCGAGCACGCGAGCTGGGATCCCGAGGAGAGGATCTGGACGCTCGACTGCTGGGTGGCCAATCCCACCAGCCTGACAGGCTACGGCATCTGGGTCGTTTTCACCGTCCTGGGTGAAAAGGTGCTTCTCGGGCAGGACGGATTCATCTGGCTCACACCCGACAATCGATGCCCGTTCATCGCGTTGGGCAAGGGCAAAGTGCTCAGGAAGTTCCCGGGGCATCATCGCGAGGACT
>CAYLVL010000372.1:0-2196 GCA_964387135.1 uncultured Planctomycetota bacterium | reverse complement strand
TCCACTGGCCAGAGGGTGTCGAGCGGTGGATTCCGATCGAGTTCTTCATCGACGCGTCATGGCCGACGGAGCGCGAGACGCCGATGGTCGAAAGACTTGGCAGCGGGCATTACTACGATCCCGACCTGGCATACTGCATCTCCGCATGGGTGGCGGATTTCCAGGACCCGGGCGACGCACTGACGGTATGGGCGGACCTGTCGCCGGTGGGAGGGGATGTCGAGACGCCGATGTTCGACGACGGGGAGCATATGGACGGCGCTGCGGCAGATGACATCTTCGGATGCTGCTTCCAGTCAGACCATGAGCCGGGCGACTACACGATCACCCTCTACGCACAGGATCCCGAAGAGAACCCGATGGAGAACGATGTCGTCCTCACGCTGATCGAGGATTCGAGCGAGCCGTGGATAGAGGTGCTTTCGCCGAACGGAGGCGAGGTGCTTGAGTCCGGATTCGATTTCGAGATCACCTGGGACTCGGCGCTGGTACCCGGCAACGTACATATAGAGTACTCAAAGGACGATTTCGTCTCGGACTCTCACTACATCGGGCCGAACGAGCCGAACGACGGCAGTTTCCTGTGGGAGGATGTTCCGAATGACCCGTCGGACACGGTCAGGATCAGGATCCGCTCGTTCGACGATCCGACGATCTTCGATTTGTCGGACGATTACTTCAGCATTGTCGAGGGTCCCGAAAAGACCATCACGGTCACTTCCCCGAACGGCGGCGAGGAATGGATCACCGGCTACGACTACGAAATCACGTGGACCTCTGAGAATATCAGCGGGACTGTCGGGCTTGCTTATTCAAAAGACAACTTCGTGTCGGACCTCACTCCGATCGCGGTAAACGAAGTGAACGACGGCAGCTTCATGTGGCATGTCCCGCTCGATCCCTGTACCGAGGCGTGGGTGAGGCTGATAAGCGAGGACGATCCGCTGATCTATGATATCTCGGACGATCCGTTCTCGATCATCAAGGACCCCGACGATCCGTGCCAGGATTTCAAGGAGATACGCTCGGGCATGCACAGCAACGCGGATGTCGAAATGGAGATCGTGGTCAGAAGCGAAGAAGAGTGGGAGGCCAAGCTTGGATGGTTCTCTCCGATGCCGCACCCGCCCAATGTGAACTGGGATGAGGAGATGGTGATTTTCATCGCGTACGGCGAGCGAAATTCAAGCGGATACTACATCGAGGTAAACGACATCTGCCTTGATGACGCGTGGGTTCTTCATGTGGACTATGACAAGTGGTATCCGGGCCCGAACTGCATCGTGCTGTGGGTCATCACGCAGCCTTTCATGATCGTCAAGACGGACACGTACGCGGGTCAGATCGTGTTCGACCAGCACTATAGGGAAGACCCGTGTAAGTAGGCTCCGGTAGAGCCTACTCCGCATCGAGCATTCCCTCTTTCTCGATCATCCTGATAAACGCTTCCACCACCTTCGGATGGAACTGTGATCCCGAGAACTTCTTCAGCTCCGCCGTCGCCTCCTCCTTTGTCATCGCGACGCGGTAGACTCTCGTGGATGTCATCGCGTCCCACGCGTCCGCGACCTGGATGAGGTAGCTCTCGATCGGGATCTCATCGCCCTTCGTGCCGCGCGGATACCCGGAGCCGTCGTAATGCTCCTGCGACGCTGCGAGCAGCGCGAGCTCTTCCTCAAGGTAGCTGAGGCCCCGCACGATTGCCTCCGAAAGCTCCGCGTGGTACTTGATGTGCTCGTACTCCTCGTCGGTGAGACGTCCCGGCTTGAAAAGCACTGCATCACGGATGCCGATCTTGCCGACATCGTGCAGCAGCGCGGCCGATCGAAGCATCAGAAGACGATCCTCCGAAAGCCCCATCTCCCGACCGCACCGTACCGCATATTCCGCCACTCTCTCCGAGTGCCCGCGCGTGTACTTGTCCTTGGCCTCGAGCGCGCGAATGAGCGCATTGACGGTCTCGTGATACGCGTTCCTGAGCTGCCTGACCGCGCGGACGTGCGCGATGCTGATCGCCGCGAGCGCCGCGAACGATCGCATAAGCTCCGCATCGTCTTCAACAAACAGATGCTTCGCCGCGCGACTGTCGAGATAGACAACGCCCAGACGCTGCTGACCCTTGTTTGTCTCCGCGATAAGCGGCGCGACAAGCACCGACCGTATCTGGAACGCCTGCACGCTTGCGGCGGTGCAGAA
>CAYLVL010000371.1:0-3117 GCA_964387135.1 uncultured Planctomycetota bacterium | reverse complement strand
CTGTCCCTCGGAGAGAACGTCGGTGGATATCAGAAGGTTTACCTCTTTCTCGCTGCCTGACCATTCGGGCTTGTCGTTTGCTTTCGGTGCGAAAAGCTGAATCAGTCGAGTGCGTTCCTTCGGACTGGCCCCGCTATCCATCCTGCGCACGACAACGCCCCCAAGCTTCTCGCGAAACGCAGCAGCGTCAGGATTGTCGGGATGCCCAATGTGCCGATACACGTAGCGCGCCGTGTCCTTGTAGTAGCTGAATACAATGACCTTCTTCCCGCGCAAGTCCTTTGATAGAAGCTTCTTGAGTCGTTGGAGCTTGGCATCCTGCTTCGGCCCGATATCCTTCACCCTGTGCCAGATGTCAGTCAGTATCTCGACATCGTGTTGAACCGCCTCGTGAAGCTTGCGCAGATCGTACCTGCCGGGGTCGATGGATTCCATTTCGTCCATTGCACGCTTCGCGTTTTCGCTCTCATCGATCTCGTCAGCGAGCGAGCTTGGGGTGGCGTCGTCGTCCTCATCCTCACGCTCGACGAACCTGAGTGCCTTTTGGAAGTCACTGCTCTTCAGAAGACGGCCGTCCAGGATGTAGCTCTCGAATGTCTTCTGAAACGCCAGCGCACGCCGGATGCTGATTCTGAAAGCCTCGATGCTGGACTCAAACCGCTTGAGATAACGGCTCTTGAAGATGCCGACTAGAGCCGCTTCACGTCCTGCCTCGAAATCGTCTATCTCAACTCCGGCTTTCTTGAAAGCCTCAAGGTTGTACGGTGCCAGTCTCAGGCTACTAATCCCTGAGACAATCCCTTCATAGATGCCTGAGTATGTGGCTTCGAGGTCGTACCGGATTGTCCTGAGTCTGCGTTCGGGGAAAGTGATGCGCCTGCCGTGGATGGTCGCCTCGGGGTATGCAGCCCGGATGAACGGTCTTGTGCGACGAATCACCGTCTCTTCCAGCAGGTTGAACAGGGCGAATACCCCTTCTCCGTTGCTTGACTGTCGCCTTGCTCTGCGGAAATATTTGCGTAAGTCTCCTATGCCGCAGGCAGTGAAATGGCTTAGGTCGCCCTGGGTGATGAGGCTGATCTGGTTGTACAGATCGAAAATGTCGTTGTTGATCGGCGTCGCGGTAAGCAGGATGACCTTCTTCCTTGCGCCGTCGCGACCCCTGCCGCCGTTCGCCTCCAGAATCAACTCAAGACTGCCATAGCGCTGCGCGTTCGGATTGCGGAAGTTGTGAGATTCGTCTACCAGCACAACGTCCACATCGCCGTATGGCGCGGGGTCGAACTCCTGTCGGCCCATCTCTTCCTGTGAGATTAGGTCAAACGGAATGGTCGCCTCCCTAAGCTCGCGGGTCCACATGTCCCTGAGACTCGCCGGGCAGACAACCAGCGCCTTCTGTCGAAGGTGGTACGCGAAATCCTCAAGAAGCTTCTTGCCGATCCAGGTCTTGCCGAGCCCCACAGAGTCCGCGACCATCACCCCATCGTACCGGGCGAGAATCCTTCTGGCTTTCTTGACCGCGTCCTCCTGAAAGTCAGTCAACTCGACAGCGGACCGGGTCGCTGTGGGAACCTCAGCGCCGAGATCGTCCTTGAAGTACTCGAACAGGGCCTTCATGTAGACCTGATACGGTGTGTATTCTTTCTTCCCGAACTTGGACGCGTCCAGTAGCGCTACTAGGTCATCCTTGAAATCGCGGGCATCGGCCCACTGCCTTTCGTACCAGTTCTCAAGGTCGATAATCGCCCGCGCACCCACCTCGCTCTTAAGGAGTTGCTGATTTACAGGCGCGACGCGCCTTCTGACTTGTGCTTCGGACAACCACTTTACTGCCGCACGGGCTTGACGATCTTCAACCTCCGCCGGGTCAAGAAGCACCTTATGCGCGAGGTTAAGCTCCCGGTTGGAAGTGAGTCCCGGCACGGTGAAGTTCGAGGAGCCGACTACCGCGAGAATCGGGAGAAACCTGTCAAATAGAATGCGCTCGCCCGGCTTGTCTGCGTAGAAAAGCCAACACTTGGCGTGGAGAAAGCCTTTGTCGTGGAGACGGACGAGGACGGTCTCCCGCCTCAGGAAGCCGATGATGTCCTCGACAAGCCGAAGGGTCTTTTCGTCGAACGGCAAAGCCTCTATGTCCTGACGAATCAGGCCCTTCACCACGTCCGGCTCTGGTCGCAACCCGACATGCTCCCCGGTCTTCGGCTCGGCACCGAGAAGCAGGCGGAAGTTGCCGAGATCGAGCAAGCCCTCCCGAAGCAGGTCGAATCCGCCGATTGTGAAGTAGGCGGTCGCTACGTCAAGCGTGCGCCCCCCGTGCGTCGCCAGAAGGTCGTTCAGCACGTCCGCAAGCCGATGGGTCTGGTTATCTATGACGTAGGGGATGCCCATGTCCTGCTCGATTCGATCCGCCGGATCTGCTCAGCGGATCAGATGAGGGTAGTTCAGCCGCAGCCACTCGCTCGTCTCTTCTAGCAGCGCCTCAGCCTCCGATATTGCCTCGTCGACATCATCCAACTCGACCGTGAAGTCGGGAGCGTATATGTCACGATGCCTAAGGGTCCTTAGTGACTGGAAGTACTCTATCCTCTTCTCGTTGGTGCCAAGAGTATAGCGCAGAGTTTCGAGGGCCAAGTAGTGCATTGCGGTCATGTTTAGAATGCGGTACCCCATGGCCCTCAGAGCGATCAGCGCGCAAGTGAAAATCACTGTGTAGGCCTGCTCCAGACGGGTCTCGGCGCTGATCTCATCGGACCGGGCATCGCTGAGCTTGCGACGCGCCTTTTTCATCATGCCCGCAATGTCATTCGGGCCAACGGCTAGGCTGCCTATCTCTCCCGCCTGCTCAAGGCCCTCAAGACTCATACTCTTCTCCGATAAGTTCGATTCTCGGACCGGATGTGATTCGGTCCACAAAGCTGCCCTGCTCCTCCAACTGCCTGCTGTACTCCTTCTGCCGTAGCACCGTCGGATTTATCACTCGCCCCAGCCTCCGGGCACTCTCCGACACAGCGCCAACGACCTCCCTCAGACTTGCATCTCCCACTACCATTAGGTCCACATCGCTTTTGGAGGTCTCGGTGCCGGAGGCGATGCTTCCATAGATGAATGCCTTGGTGA
>CAYLVL010000370.1:0-3133 GCA_964387135.1 uncultured Planctomycetota bacterium | reverse complement strand
TACATCGCTTCAGTTTCCCGCATGCGCCGGGCTATCCGCTCTACATCCTCCTCATGAAGCTGTGGAGTGCGCTTCCTTTCTCGCTCGGTCCCGACCCTCTTGCCGTCAAGTGCAATCTATTCTCGGCGGTTGCGATGGCGCTCACGTGCGGGGTCTTCTATCGCATCGCCCGGACCCTGAGCGGATCGGCGGCCGCATCGCTCGCGGCGACGCTGTGCCTCGCTTTCTCAAGGACCATCTGGAAGATGGCCGAGGTGACCGAGGCTTTCGGGCTGCACCTCCTGCTCGTAGCGCTGGTGCTGGGCGGACTCGTTCTCGCCCGCGAGGGGAAAAAGCCGGTTGGGCTGGTCATCACAGCGTTCGCCTTCGGCCTCGGGCTTGCCCACCATCATACGATCCTGTTTCTCGCGCCAATGGTGCTTTTCCTGTGGCCATGGAAGAAGTTCGAGAAAGGCGTACCGGTCGCAGGCATAATCGCGGGATTCATCCTGCCCCTGCTGCTCTATCTCTTCCTGCCGGTACTTGCTGCGAACACTCCCAGATACGCCGAGACCGGGTTCACCGCGGGGGATTTCGTGGACACAATCACCCGCGCGGACTACAGGCAACGCACCGAGATGCAGGACGTGCCTGCCGACCAGGTGATTCGCCCGAGGCACATCATCGGGAGGATCATGCGCTACTTCCCGAAGGAGTTCGGGTGGATTCTGCTCGTGCTGGGAATCGCGGGATGGTTCTTCGCACCGCCGGGCAAACGGTTATGGGCGTTCTGGGCGGTGGTCACATCGATCCTGACCATCGTGATCGTCACCTTCTTCTCGCGGGGAAGCCCGCTCGGCATGCCGTTCATCTACCTGAGATCGGTAGACAGGTTCATGCTGATCGTCAACATGTTCCTCGCGCTCGGACTGGCGTGGATCTTTGGCCCGTTCGCGAGATACCTGGAATCAAGGAAGGATCTGGGCGGAACCGAAGGCCAGAACTTCATCTCGCCCGCGTTCATCCCGCTGGCCATCATGCTGCTGCTTTGCGTTCTGCCGTTATTGCAGGCCATGGCCAACTCGAAGTACTCGAACATGACACATCACACGTTCGGGCAGGACATGGCGAGGAACATACTGACTCAGACACCCGAAAACGGCGTGCTTGTGGTCAGCGGCGATGAGTCGTTCCTCTTTGAGTACCTACAGATCGTGCGGGGGATTCGCCCGGATGTCGAGCTGAAAATCTGGCCCTTCCGCTATTCGATGGCAGACAGCATACTGTCGCCGGTCGACTCGCTCGCGTACCTCCTGGCGTACGAGGTCGGGGACAGGGATGTGGTTTTCACATTCAGCGACTCCGCGGAGGCGGTCGAGATGTTGAGACCGCCAAGGGCGTTGAGACTGGACGGCGTGGCGCTTGTCCTGGTCAATCGTGAAGAGAACGAGCCTGCCTTCAGGGTGGGTCATCCCAACATCTGGACTATCTACCAGCTTCGGAATCTTGACCCGGATACCCTGGACAACATAGTGCCGGATGACTACGAATACGAGATACTGGACAGGTACGTGAACGGCCTGAAGGCGTCGGCAGCCTGGCTCGAGGATCATGGCTATGAGGACGATCCTTCCCATGAAGCCCTTGAGATGATGGCCGCGAAGATCCGGGAAAGGCTCGAAAAGACCGACTATCCCAGAGACATCGGTTAGGCTCTTCTACCGGGAGACAGAAATGACATACTGGAAGCGGCTCGAGCGCAAAACAATCTACAGCTCGAAATGGCTGAGTGTGACACTGGACAAAGTGGAACTGCCGGACGGCAGGATAATCGATGATCTGGAACTGATGAGGTTCCCGCACGCTACGGTTGGGATAATACCCGTCAATGAAGCGGGTGAAATTCTGCTGGTCAGGGCATATCGCTACCTGCACGAATCATTCGACTGGGAAATCCCGGGCGGCGTGGTCGAGCAGGGTGAGAGCCATCTGGACGCGGCCCGCAGGGAGCTGATGGAGGAAACAGGTTACTGGGCGGGGATCTGGACCCCGAAACTCTCGTTCTTCCCGCACAAGGCGACGTGCGACGAGCGCTACTTCATCTATCTGGCCGAGGCCCTGGAAGCTAAGGAACCGGAATACCAGAAGGCTGAGATAACGGAGATAGCCTTCCACTCACCCGATGGAGTCAGGGAGCTGATAGACGACGGGGAGATCAACGACGGGATGAGCCTCGTCGCGCTCCAGAGATACTTCCTGCACAGAGGAGTGTGAATGCAAGGCTGCTTGGGGCGGAACCCTGCGCTGCAACACGGCGGGAATCGGCTATTGTCGTCCCCATATTAATGTATTATGTCTTGCGTGCGGGACCAAGCCCGTCTTTGGTGGCGGAGGTAGGCGCTGCTCTCTCTCATTCCAATTCAAATCAGGTTACTCTGGTCTGCATTCGTCCATGGTGCCTGCCCTTGATCTCCTCACAGTGCTCACAACTGCCCACGCGACAAGGTAGACCGCCACTCCCACAAACAGCGTCAGCCTGTAGCCGATCCCTACAGCCACCGTCAGCGCCAGCGCGCTGCCCAGCACGCTCGCCGCGCCGTTCACTCCCCAAGCCCATGGAATAACTCCCAGCCCCTCGCGCTCGATCAGCCTCAGCCCGAGCGGGAACGGCTGCCCCATGAACCAGCCGAGCGGGAAAACGAGCGCCATCGCGATGACGATCCTGAGCCAGTCCGGAAGGACAATCAGTCCGTTGAAGATCGGCGGCAGAGCGAAGATGTAGATTACCGCCACCACGCAGATACCGATGATCGCGTTCCTGATCCCTCCCTCAAGACCGGCCCCGGGCACTCGTCCGCTCCAGCCGGAACCGAATCCGCTGAAAAGAAGCAGGCTCATCAGTACCGCGACCAGCGAGTACACCGGATAGCCGAGGAACAGCGTGAAATGCTGCATGAGGGCGATCTCAATCAGAATGAACGCCAGTCCGAGGCAGACGAAATACCAGAGCAGCCTCAACTTGGGCCGACTGCGCTCCCTGATGTCCTTCCGCCTGAACAGAAGCAACGGCAGGACGATAAACGCCAGTGTAACGATGATGCTGATCAACAGCAGCGAGACAAGCGTGAAGATCGCGATTGAGTTGTAGCCCGCC
>CAYLVL010000369.1:0-3161 GCA_964387135.1 uncultured Planctomycetota bacterium | reverse complement strand
ATCCTCCACATCGCCGAGCACATGGCTGGAAAACAGCACCGTCGTTCCGGTGGAAGCGACCGACTTCATGATGTCCTTCACCTGGCGACGCCCTATCGGATCGAGTCCGCTCTGGGGCTCGTCAAGAAAAATCAGCTTCGGTTTGGCCAGCATAGCCTGCGCCAGACCGATCCTCTGGAGCATGCCCTTGGAATAGCCTCTCAGGCGTCGACGCGCGGCGGAGTTGTCGAGACGGACCTCGGAAAGGACTTCATCGATCCGTCTGCGCCTGTCGCTGTAAGGTATTCGCGCGAGCTCCGCATGATAATAAAGAAAGCTCCGACCCGTGAGATGATCGTAAAAGCTGGGATTCTCGGGAAGATAGCCCACCTGCCGGGCGGTTCGGGGATGTCCCGGACGCCTCCCGAGGACCTTCAGCCGACCAGAGGAAGGGAAGATGATGTTCATGCAGCACTTGACGAAAGTCGTCTTGCCACTGCCGTTGGGCCCGAGCAGCCCGAAAACCTCGCCCTCCTCGACCGAGAGCGTGAGACCATCGAGCGCCCGGACCGGACGGGTGCCGGGAAATACTTTCACCAGGTTTTCGGCTTCAACACAGGTCATTCGGTATTCCTTAAGACACCCGAAAAGGCGCGACCGCTCGGACCGCGCCTTTTGCCCCAGGGAGGGAGAGCCCCGGGGCACCTATCTCCCATACGTCCCGTAGATTCTTATCTCCTCCTGCACCAATCAGAGCGCAGAGGAGAAATCATGTCCATAAAACTCGTTCTCTTCAGCGGAGCTTGTGACGCCGTCGTACGCGCTTCCGTAATGGCTGGTGCCCGTTACAAACACCGCGACCTCCTCGGACGGTGCGCTGTTGAGCCCGATAAGGTCCTCGGCCGTAACCCTGTAGAAGTACCAGCCGCTGACCACGGTCTGATCAAGGTACGGCGGGTAGAGCCAGGGCTTCTCGTTGATGCGGCCGTAATCGGTGGCGTAATGGGCGGCCGAAACCTGGGTTCTCCAGATGTTGTAGCCGGCCATGTCACCGTCGGTCGTGTTCATGTCCCAGTAAACCAGCACGCCCTCGTCGGTCGGCTCCACACTGGGATTAAGCGGCACGGCGGGAGGAAGGTCCTGGTCCGGATTGAAGGAGTTGACATAGCCCGCCGTGCTGGTCACGTACCCGTCGCCCTGGTAGTACCGGCAGCGTACAATGCCCACTCCCGCATGCTGGGCGAGGAATCTGCCTCCGGTAGCCTCGAAGGTCCCTATGGCCGGGGTTTCCGTGTACCACTCGACCATGGCAGTTATGTCTTCGAGGGTGCCGTCATTGAAATTTCCCCATGCCCTGAACTGCTGAAGACCGCCGATGGCGATGTTGACGCCGTCCGGCTGGACGCGTATCGAGACCACGTAGCGGTCGGGCAACGCGTTCGGATCCTGACCGGGACTGATGTAGAGCGGCGTACCGAATTCGTCGCCGTTGGAGCAACCTACTGACGTGAAGAAAGCAAACGACGCCAGAAGGGCGATAAACAATGAAATACACAATACACGCCGGGACATGCGAACCTCCGGTGTCAATTCTCTCTACGTGCTGTAACAAACTGCAGCCCGCTCCTGTTCCCAGGAGGGTTGAGATGATAAGTTATCACAGGCCCTATGGGGTGTCAAGCAGACTTAATGGAAGCATTGACGCTGCTGAAACGTAACCGGGGGCGCAGTGCTTCCGGTGAATCGCGGACCTTGAGACCGTTTCAAACTCTTGCGATCTGATGCGGAATCCGTTGTGCAAAAAGCGCAAAAATGACCTGACGTGGGGCCCGGAATACATCGGGGTTCGGGAGGAGCGCGGTAAAACGTACGGAAGCGAAGTAAATCGAAGGCAAGAAGACTTTGGTTGCGGACGGCCCGAAAATGTGGTATATGCTACCATAGTATTAGATAACTCGCTATGGACTCAAGGGCGGTCGCCCCTTTCCGCCGCCCGCGCCGTTCGGTCCCGGGACTGCGGTCCCGAGCGAACTGAGAACGGAGGTGCACGTATGTTGCACAATTTCACGCCACAGGAGGTCTTCCTGGTAGTCTTCTCAGCCGTTATCGTTGTTGCGTACCTGGTGAATCGCGCCCATGCGTACGATCTGAATCGCAACAGTAACAAGCTGCACTAGGTGATCCGGCAGCTTGCAGGACGCGTCGAGATACGATCGAAGGTGAACCATCAAGCGCTCCGACTTTGCTCGGAGCGCTTTCTTTAGACCTGCGGCCTCATAAAATCGAGAATCGCTCTATATTCTTCTATGGACGGATTATGACAAGGTCCGGATGCGTCCGCCGAGGGGCATCCGAATGCGGCCGTATCAGATTCCCTGAAAACCGCGAGTGCGCTTCCGGATTTCAATGCGGTCGAGCCAGGGAGGTCGACAGGCGTGTAAAGCCGATTCTGCTCCGGGTCGATTGCGACGGGGCAACCCGGGTTTGCGGAGGCGAATTACAGAGCTCGGACAGAAGCGAGCAGTCTGCGAGGGAAAGACTTCAAGGGCTCATGACGGAGGGTGATCCCGGCAAAGGCGCATCACAGGCGGCTTGCAGAGCCATCAATTCATTGTGAATGGGTGTTGATCAATTCTTATGTCGAGCATGACCGGAGTAATAAGACAACATCCCAGGCTTTATTACGCGATAGCCAAGCCGACCCCCTGAAACCCGCATGAAATCGGGGTTTTGCCTTGACAGGGGCCTTGCATGCTGTATACTGATTATATTGTATCCTCTTGAATCCTAGGCTGGAAGCGGGATGCGGACAATCACCGAAACCCGCCGAGAACAAAAGGGCCCGGGGATCCGGAGGGTGGGTAATATTTCACCTTATATCACTCAAGAAGGAGGCGTCGCATGAACAAGCAGGAGCTGATCGAGGCCATCGCCAAAGACACCGGCCTCTCGAAAGCCGATTCAAAGCGCGCCCTTGAGGCCTTCACGGGCATCGTGAAGGCACAGCTCAAGAAGAACAACTCCGTGCGCCTGATCGGCTTCGGCACCTTCTCGGTTCGCAAGCGGAAGGCTCGCAAGGGCATCAATCCGCAGACGGGCGAGGAGATCAGGATCAAGGCCCGCAAGGTCCCGCATTTCGCGCCGGGTGCCGAGCTGAAGAACGCCCTTTAAACAGGAAGGGC
>CAYLVL010000368.1:0-3176 GCA_964387135.1 uncultured Planctomycetota bacterium | reverse complement strand
AAATTCACCCGGCGCACTGTGTCGGCCGAAAACCCGACTTCCGCAACGGTCTCAAGATGTGAAGATGAAAGCGGAAGGTCACGCGAGGCGGCGCTTGCTTGACCTTGACTGATAAGATGCTGTAACATTATAGTGAGAGCATTGGGGGGATGCTCGCACATTAGGGCTGAGCTCATGCAAAGGAGGCTGTCATGAAGCGGAGTTCATTTTTCGTTTTGCTGTTTCTTATCACAACCATATCGATCGCCTGTTCGGGAAGCGGTTCAAATCCAATCTCACCCGATAGCGGGAGTCCAGCAGTCACGAACCATGAGACTCCTGCAAATTCAGGCACAACCAAGGCGGTGTGGGGAATCTGGGATGTGAGTATCGACACCGAGACCTGGAAGGCGGAAATCAAACCGGCTCGCGGAGCTCAATACACTGTGGACGTGGTGATGTTCCTTCAGCCGCCGGCCGGGAGCTCGGCGAATCTGTCGATCAGAGTTGAGGATGTGAGCGAGTGGTTGACACAGGGATTGATAGATGTCATGGTCGGTCTCAGGCACCCGTTCCCTGGACTTAATCAGTACGCGGGATTCGATGTCTACGGCGTCTTCGTAACTCCGGGATCGATAGGAGGCCGGTACGATGGCGACGTGCTCTACACCGGCGGTGATGCCGAAGCCATCCTGCTGAATCCCGACGGGTACACACGATGGATGAATCCGACGGAGTTCCCGGACATGGGAACGGTGCTCGATTTCACTCCCGGCAGAGCGGGATACCCGGATATCAGGCTGTTTACAGCGACAATCAACGCTTACAAGTACTTCGCGGATGGTCTCGACCCGGAAGCCGACGTCGGAGTGTTCTTCGCGAACCAGGCGAACGTGGACGCTCGAGGGACATTCAAGCCCGGAAGCTACAACGAGCGGTACTATGAATTGAAATTCCCGCTGGCGGGGGGCAATCCAACCCTGATCTTCCAGTACGCAGTTGTCGCCAGTTGGATCGAGCCTGATCCCGACCTTACCGGCGACCCATTTGTGGTCGATGTTCCCGGTGATTTCGATTACCCGGCTAACGCCGACGAGGCAATCTATCTTGGGATAACCGACAACTCAACGCTGTATTATGTCGACGATCAGGGCGGCGGCTCCGTGAACCTGAACCTCGAGGTATACGACTGGGGCGCGATAAAGCCCGGCGTATCGGTACCCGATGAAGTCCACAAGATAGTGGTAGAAGGCGATTCCAGGGTGATCCCCGGGGGCTACATGGAATTCGACCAGGCATCTCTTGCTCCGACTGCGGGCAACAGCTCGATCTCCTCGGTCTACCAGATCGAGATCGCGGACTGCACGCCGCAGTCGGCCGATGATGTGCCGCTTCTGATCACAGTCGAGAACACCGATCCGGACAGCTTCGATCCCGGAACGGGCGTGCCCAACAACCAGGATCATCTTGCGGCGTATTTCCGGTACGATGCTCCGGTGGCAGGTGAAATCCCTGACACAATCCGGGTGACAAGCCCCAACGGCGGGGAGACTCTCTGGATGGCCATGAGCCATGAGATTACATGGGATACGGGCTCGGGCGGCATCGCAGATGTCAGAATCGAATGGTCGACCGACAATTTCGTTTCCGATGTCCGGCTCGTTGTCGATTCAACGGAGAACGACGGCAGCTACATCTGGGCGCCCATACCAGTCGAAGAGACCGATACCGCGAGAATAAGAATCTCGGATGTGGACGGTCCGGAATCCGACAAATCGGACGATGATTTCTCGATCGCGCTTCCGGTCTGGCTGGATGTCAAGGCCACTGTTCCCATCAACACGAGCACTGTCAGCTTCCAGAGCTGGCCAAGCTATCATCCCAACTACATAGCGATCTCCCCGGCCATCTCCCAGGATATAGACGGGACAGTCCATGTGTTGTTCTACAACATACTGGGCTCACACGCCGATGATGCGCATATCAAGTCCCAGGACGGGAACTACTGGAACGGCGTGGGTAATATTTTCGGAACGGCTGGGGGCAATCTCACGCGGGCGGATTCCGCGAAAGTCGCACCTGGACACCAGGGTAACAGCTGGGCGGCTATTTGCCAGATATATGGATACTACTACTGCACCGACATCGACAGGCTTTCCGGTGGCGGCGGTCAGTACACCTTCGACGGAGTCCTCACAAAATACCAGGCAGGCAAATTCTCGGAGATCGCAACAGACTCAGCCGGCTACATCTTCTTCTTCGGAGACAATTGGAGTCCGAGCAGCATTATGTGGCGGAAAACCAACCAGCCCGGGCTTACCGGACCCGGCAGCCCCGGACAGGTTGGTCCCACCCTGATGCTGGCAACCGATGGCTTCGTCAGCCACTCCCGATCTTGGGCGAGGCAGGACCAGGGTATTGCCCTGATTTTCACCACGACATCCGGAGAGGTCAGGCTGGCAGAGACCACCGACGCTCCCACGAACGAAACATGGGATACGGACGAAGTGGTTTTTGACGGTAGCGGTTACTCCAATGTCACAGACCCGGCCCTGTGCGCGGACTCCACAGAAAGGCTGTTTGCAATCTGGACAGGACGGGATGATCAGAGCGGAAAATACCAGATTCTTGCATCAATGAGGGAAACGGTCGACGGACCGTGGACCGACCCGGTGATAGTCACTTCCTCAACATCCGCCTTTGATGACATCCACATCTCGTCTCAGGAAGTCAATCTCCCCACCGGGACGACCGAGGACGTTGCAGTTGTGGGATGGAGCAATCAGGACGAGGTCGGCTCGGCCCTTTCACCTCTTGACCTGATGGCATTCCTCCCCAGCCAGCAGGTTTCGGATGAGGGCACTGAGACACGCGATCCCGACGTGATGTGCATCTCGGATCAGTTCGGGTACGACTACGACGTTCTGTTTGCGTACTCCTGGAACAACAGCGGCGACTGGGACTGCGCCATCAACAACGCGGATTTCGAGACGCCTTAGACAGGCCCGCCAGCAGAGAAGTAGAATTGTGACGCATTCCAAGAGCCAAGGCCGCCCAGAATAACGCAGATTGTCTATTGACAATCAGTCACTGCTGTCCAAGATAAACTGATTTTGGACAAGCATCGCCCACAGGATAAGGTATCGGGGCGGTTAAATCGAGATTTCCGGGAAGAGGTCTGCGTTTTTAATAGGTAA
>CAYLVL010000367.1:0-3180 GCA_964387135.1 uncultured Planctomycetota bacterium | reverse complement strand
ATCCCGAGTTTCGAGGAATTGAACCTGCCGAAGATCATCGCCGATGTGGCCTTGGACGAGCGCGGAATTATCATCATCACCGGCACGACCGGTTCCGGTAAATCCACCACGCTCGCCGCGATGACCGACCATATCAACAAGAGCAAGAACGGTCACATCATTTGCATCGAGGACCCGATCGAGTACTACCACTTCGACAACAAGTGCATAGTGAATCAGCGCGAGGTGGGAATCGACACCGACTCGTTCATTGTCGCCCTGAGAGCGGCTCTGCGTGAGGACCCCGACGTGATAATGGTCGGCGAGATGCGCGACAGGGAGACGGTACAGACCACGTTCACCGCGGCCATCACGGGCCATCTGGTCATGACCACCCTTCACACCACCGACGTAATCCAGACCATTAACCGCGTCCTCGACTACTACCCGCACGATCAGCAGAAGCAGGCGAGGATCATGCTCTCCGAGTCGATCCATTCCATATTTTCGATGCGATTGCTCCCCATGGTCGGCGGCGGTCGAATCCCTGCGATCGAGTCCATGGTCGCAACAGCTCAGATTCGTGACTATATCCTGAATCCGGATGAGACCTACCTGATCCGCGACGTAATGGAGCGCGGTGCGGCCGACGGTATGTTCACCTTCGACCAGTACCTGCTCAGGCTGGTCAGGGCCGGCAAGATTACATGGGAGACGGCCAGAAAAGCCGCTACCAGCGAGCACGACCTGCTGCTGCTTCACAGGAAATCCACCGAGTACGATGCGCCGATCACCCAGTCTTACTACGGCACATCCAGCGACTGATCACAGGCTGGGCAAGGAAAGAAAAGGGCGCCCCCCGGAAACGGGGGCTGTTTTTTTATGGGTGCCTTACATCATCCACACATGATAGAATCCCCTGGTGCGTGCTTTGATTGTAGCTAATGGTCCGCGACCTTCCCATGATCTTCTCATGCGGGCTTCTTCAGACTCGGACTTGATCATCGCCGCCGATGGTGGTTACAACGTTCTTTCGGAAGCCGGGATCAAGCCCGACATCCTGGTCGGTGATCTCGATTCGCTGTCCCTGAACATTATCGACTTGATGCCGCCAGATATCGAGGTGCTTCGTCACCCGAGAGAAAAGGACTTCACCGACGCCGAGCTTGCTGTGATGGAAGCCATGGGTCGTGGTGTGGATGATGTTCTGCTTCTTGGTGCGCTTGGGGGACGAACCGATCACACGTTGGCAAATCTTGCGCTGATGGCTGCGCATCCGGAATCCGTCAGGGCGCAGGCTCCAGAGGGTCCGGTAAGGTGCGTGACGCTGGCCCAGCCGTTTCGTATGGATTTGCCGGCTGGTACACTTGTATCGCTCTCATCGTGGGCGGGGCCTGTCGAGGGAGTGACAACATCGGGGCTTGCCCACACGCTTGAAGACGAGACCTTGGAGATGAGCGGCAGGGGAGTGGAGAATATCGCGGACGGGCCGGTCGAAGTGTGCGTTCGCGCGGGCGCTCTGATCATCAGCGTGCACTCACAGAACCCGTCACTTCTCTGGGAGTAGACGATGGATTTCGATTTCGGGACGATCGCGAAGCGATACGATGACTTCTACCGGAATCCCGTCGGTCGGATGATCGACAGGATGGAAAAACGCGCGGTCGGGCGCCTGCTTCTTGATGCGAGCAAGGGAGGAAGGCTGGTTGAAGTCGGCTGCGGTACGGGTCACTGGAGCGAGTATTTCGTCAGTCGCGGCTACGAGGTGGTCGGGATCGACAGATCGCCGGAGATGATTGAAGTTGCCAGGTCGAAAAATCTGCCCGGTGCAAGCTTTCATCTGGGCGACGGGAAATCGCTTGAGTTCCCGGACGGCAGTTTCGATGCGGGCGCCGCGATAACGGTTGTGGAGTTCGTCTCGAATCCAAAGCGGATCGTCGGGGAGCTCGCGAGGGTTGTGAAGCCTTTCGGGAGAATCATCCTTGGAGTGCTTCACGAGGACTCCTACCTCGGTCGAAAGAGAAAGCGCGACGGCGATCCCGTTTATTCGACCGCTCATTTTTTTCAGGTGGACGAGCTTCGGAAGCTTCTGAGCCCGTTCGGATCGGTCAGCATAATCCAATGCCTTTTCGCGCCGCCGATTCCCGAGTTCCTGGAGTTGGCTGATGAGATCGAGCAAAAAGGCATTGACAACGGATGGAAGCACGGGAATTTCCTTGTGGCGTCAATAATCAACGGGGAGGCGTGAGGCGTATCTATGATAATCCAGGCGGAAGTGAGTCTTTATCCACTCGGCGAGGAGGACCTGAGTCCCAGGATCGAGCAATTCGTAGGGGCGCTGGAATGGTCGGGATTGCAGGTCAAGACCGGCGCGATGAGCTCGATTGTGACCGGGGAGTGCGGAGATGTTTTCAAGGCGCTCGGGGAGGCGTACGACAATGACAGCGCAAAGGGACCATCGGTCCTGTCATTGAAAATCTCCAACGCGTGTCCGGTCGACTGACCCGGTCGTGCATGCCGGGATTGACGTTCGGCGGCCCATTGCATATGCTTCCCGCTGAGAGGGTGGTTCGATACGATCCGGGTGGTGCGGATACTTATGGTGAGACCTTTTAAGTATCCCCGTTTGCATTCCCCGCCGTCGTTCGAGAATCCGCCGCACGATTCTTCTCACTGAAACATTGAACCTTTTCCGATCATGGATTATCTAAGCGCACAGGAAAAGCTCCTCGTAGTTCTGATTTTCTATTCCCCGGCGATCATTGCATTTGCGTTCGGTACCGTTATCGGGAGCCTTTCCAATGTAGTGATCCATCGTCTTGTCTACTACAAATCCATCTGGTCACCCCCAAGCCATTGCACGAGTTGCGGAAAAGAAATCCCCTGGTATCTGAACATCCCCCTGGTGAGCTACCTCGTTCTGAGGGGGCGCTGCAAGTACTGCGGCGCGAGGTTCACCAGCCGCTATTTCTGGGTGGAGCTGGCAAGCGGGCTTCTATATGCCCTGGTGATTCTCTGGATCTACACACTTCCGCCGCCACAGGGATTGGGAATTTCATTTCAGCAGGTAATTACTTTCAATTTCGACAGCAATCCGCCCCTTGCATTCAATCCCGATCCGGGAGCGCTGGCGCTCATGTTCAAGGGCTTCGTATTCTCGAGCCTGGTGCTGATCCTTGGAATGATCGACCTGGAGCACAA
>CAYLVL010000366.1:0-3181 GCA_964387135.1 uncultured Planctomycetota bacterium | reverse complement strand
TATTCTCGTCGAGGTCCTTGGTGATCCTGACGATTCCCGTAGAGCGTGCGCCCTCGCCGTAGGACGAGATCCCGAAGAAGTCCAATTCGCAAGGGACTGTAAGCTCTCGCATCAGGTCGGAGGCGAACACGACCGCGCCCTTGAGGACGACGACGAGGTAGGGAACACGGCCCTCGTAGTCGGCGGAGATCTCCTCGGCGAGTTCCTTCACTCGCTGTTTGATCTTTGATTTCGAAAAAAGCGTTCTGTGTTTCTCAGTGGTCACAGCCATTCCACCTTCATTATCGTGCCCTGGACACTCTGATTTCCCCCCTCCCCGGCTAGTTCTGATCTATTCCCATTCGATCGTGCCGGGAGGCTTCGATGTTATATCGAAAACGCATCGGTTGATGCCGTTGACCTCGTTCACAATGCGGTTGGAAATCCGCTCCAGGACAGGATACGGGAGCCTGGCCCAGTCGCAGGTCATGGCGTCCTCGCTGGTAATCGCCCTGACCACGATCGGGTACTCGTAGGTTCTCTCGTCTCCCATAACTCCTACAGACCTGACCAACGGCAGTACGGCGAAGTATTGCCACACGTCCCGCGTCAATCCCGCCCGATAGATCTCATCAATGACTATCGCATCGGCCTGCTGGAGCATCTTCACACGCTCGCGGCTTACTTCGCCGATTATGCGAATGGCCAGTCCCGGCCCGGGGAAAGGCTGGCGGAAAACGATATGCGGCGGGAGCTTGAGCTGGCTCGCGACATGCCTCACCTCGTCCTTGAAGATGAACCTTAAAGGCTCGATCAGCTTGAGGTGCATCTTCTCAGGGAGACCGCCGACGTTATGATGGCTCTTGATCTTGACCCTGGTCGCGCCGGTATGGCTCTGGGACTCGATCACGTCGGGATAGAGCGTCCCCTGCGCGAGGAAATCGATCCTGCCGAGCTTGCTCGCCTCTTCCTCGAAGACCCTGATAAACTCCTCGCCGATGATCTTCCGCTTCTCCTCGGGATCTCTTACGCCCTTGAGCTTCGAGAAAAAGCGGATGGAGGCGTCCACGCAGACGAGATTCATCTTGAAGTGGCTCTCGAACGTCTCGCGAACCTGCTCCATCTCCCCAAGGCGCATGAAGCCGTGGTCGACGAAGATGCAGGTGAGCTGCTTCCGGACAGCCTTATGCACCAGCGCCGCGGTGACCGATGAATCAACTCCTCCGGAAAGACCGCAGATCACCCGCTTTTTCCTGACCTTGCGCTTGATGTCGGCTACTGCAAGGTCGACGAAGTTCTTCGGCGTCCATGTCGGATCGCACCCGCAGACCTCGTAAAGGAAATTCCTTATGAGGTCGATGCCCCACGGAGTGTGGACGACTTCGGGGTGGAACTGCACGCCGTAGAAATCGCGATTCGGATCGCCCATCGCGGCAATTCTGGAGTTCGGCGTGTGAGCGTATCTTAAGAATCCGGGGGGCAGGCTGGTGACCTTGTCGCCGTGGCTCATCCAGCAGATCAGGTTCGGGTTAAGGCCCTTGAAGAGAGGATATTCCTCATCAACCGTGAGCTCTGTCTTTCCATATTCTTTTTTGCGGGTTCTGGACACGCGCCCGTCGAGCATCCGGCCCATAAGCTGCATTCCGTAGCAAATGCCTAAAATGGGAATGCCAAGATTGAAAAGCTCCGGATCGGGAAACGGACTGTGCTTCTGTTTTACGCTTGCGGGGCCGCCCGAGAGGATCAGGCCTTTCGGTGCGACCCTGAGGATGTCGTCGGGGGAGATCGTGTAGGGCACGACCTCCGAGTAGACCTTCGCCTCGCGCACACGTCTGGCGATCAGTTGATTGTACTGGGCGCCGAAATCGAGGATGAGGATCTTCTGTTGGGGCTTGCTGGTCATAGCCGCCCACCCGCCACAGCGGGTGGCCGAATGATATCAGAGGGGCCAGACGCGTTCAACATGGCTATTGTGGAAGCCGCTTTGGTGCCGCGATTTGCCGGATCATTTCTTTTTCTTCCTTTTTGGCTCCGGTTGATGCACACCGGCGACGTAGTACATCTTCCTGTTCTGCATCACCAGGGCTATCAGCAGGCCGAACACAATAATCGCCCAGACGAAATGCCCCGATACCGGCACCTTCCCCGCTCCCCGGCTTGTCCGAACTGATGCCGCCGCCGCAGCGATCGCCGCCATATTGTAAGCGGCCTGGGCGGTAAGCGATTCGGATGAGCTATCGTCGAAATGCCTGACGAAACAAAGGGGAGCATCGCCGTTTTCCGAAAGCTGAGCGGCGAACTCGCCGATCTCGGTGTTCCCGTCGCCAAGGCCGCACACGATGCCGTCGTATTCACCCGATTTCAGCTTGTTCTCTATGTCGACCAGATCGTAGCCTGTCGCCGGGGTCCATGCCTGCGAGTAGACGACCGTCCCCACGCTCAGGCCGAGATTGTCGATGATGCAGGCCACATCAGGGGTCATCGCGACCCATGTGCTTCGCTCCCGGCCGATCTCGGTCATCAGTTCTTTTCCTGACTGCTCGATTGAGTCCAGCTCGCTGTTAAGGCGCGCGAGATTTCCCGCAACCGTCCGGGCATCAACTCCCGCAGACATCAGGCTTTCCGCGACCGCCGCCGCGATGGCTCTCGCGTTCCGGAGACTGAGCCAGTAGCCGAGCGGATTATCGGGATGACCGGGGAACGACTTCAACTGCGCTCCCTGCCTGGTGTAGTTCTGTAGATCGAGAGTTCTCTGACCAAGAAGTGAGTCAGCCACCACTCCCTCAAAGCCGAACACCTCGCTGTCGGCGAACACCACAAGATCGCACAACTGCATCTGTGCCACAATTTCGGAGCTGATCCCGTACTGACGCATGTTCCGCTCCCCCGGCTGCTCCCAGACGACTTCCACATCGATGCCGCCAAGCGCGGTTACGATGGGGACGATATCGGGGATGGTCACACCGACCTTCAGCTTCTCGTCGCTCTGAGCGCTCGATCCGCTTGAAAGGAAACAGAGCGGCAGGATCATTGTCGTGAGGGTGAATCCGATCAATCTGAAGGACATGCGGGTTCTCATCATTGGTTCTCCATCGATTGAGCCAGGCGACCTTCGTAAACGGCCATTATGAGACCGTTGCGGAAGTGGGGTTTTCGGCCGACACAGTGCGCCGGGTGAATTTTACCATGTACCGACCCCTCT